>JAYSYB010000615.1:0-24573 GCA_043716775.1 Rubrivivax sp. | reverse complement strand
GAGCCCGCGCATCGTCTACTGCTCGGTGACCGGCTTCGGCCAGGACGGCCCGTACGCGAACTCGGCCGGCTACGACTTCATGATCCAGGGCATGGGCGGCCTGATGAGCATCACCGGCGAACGCGATGACCGGCCCGGCGGCGGCCCGCAGAAAGTGGGCGTGGCGGTGGCTGATCTTTTCACCGGCATGTACGCCACGGTGGCGATCCTGGCGGCCTTGCGCCACCGCGACGCTGCGGGAGAAGGTCAAGTGATCGACATGGCGCTGCTCGACACCCAGGTGGCCATGCTGGCCAACCTGGGCGCCAACTACATGGTCACCCGCCAGGCACCACAGCGCGCCGGCAATGCACACCAGAACATCGTGCCCTACCAAGTCTTTGAGGTGGCAGACGGCCACCTCATCCTGGCCGTGGGCAACGACGGCCAGTTCGCCCGCTTCTGCGCGGTGGCAGGCTGCGCCGACTTGCCGCAGGACCCGCGCTTTGCCAGCAACGCCAACCGCGTGCGCCACCGTGACACGCTGGTGCCTCTGCTGGCAGAGCGGCTGAAGCTGCGCACCCGCAACGACTGGTTGAGCACCCTGGAAGCTGCCAAAGTGCCCTGCGGGCCAATCAATGATCTGGCTGATGTCTTTGCCGACCCGCAGGTGCAAGAGCGTGCCATGAGCGTGGCCGTGCCGCACCCGCACACGGACACGCTGCAACTGGTGGCAAGCCCGATGAAGCTGTCGGCCACGCCCGTGCAATTACGCCGGGCACCGCCGCTGCTGGGACAGCACACCGACGAAGTGCTGGATGAACTGGGCGTCGATGCCGCCCAGCGGCAACAACTGCGCGATCATGGCGTGATCGCCTGAATCAGCCCTTCGGTGCAGAAAACTGCACAAGGCGGGTAAACGCTTGACAATACTGGGCGTCGGCATTGCAAACGCCGACACCCCACGAGGCGAACCCCAGTGCCGGGCCGTATGGATGGAGTGAAAAACATGGATCTCTCGGACCTCAGCAGTGCGGCGCCGTTGGGCAAACGCATGGCAGAGCCATTGGATCCGCAGGCGCTGGTGGCGCAACTGGGCAGTGAAGTGGCAGCCACGCTGTCGTCGGCGCTGGAACGCGTGACCACCCTGGCGGCCACCGGCAAGATCGACCGCGCCGGGCTGCGCCTGCTGCGTGAAGAGATCGACCGCGCCCGCCGCGCCGGCATCATGGGCCAGCAGGTCGTGCGGCTGGGCAACGGCCGGGTGCACCTGGCCAACGAAAGACTCGACCTGACGGGGCTGCTGCATGAAGCGCTGCGCCAGCGCGGGCGCGAAATTGAGGCCCGGGGCATCGAGGTGCGCCAGGTGCTGGGCGCGGCCGAGGTGATGAGCGACACCACGCTGCTCTTTTCACTGCTGCAGACCATGCTGGACTGGAGCTTTGAGCACGCCGTGTCGCGCATCGACCTGTCTATCGCGGTCAAGAACTGGCCCGCCCATGCTTGCCTAACCGTGGCCTACGCTCACCAGCCGGCCGATGAAGTCGAAGCCGCGCCGGGGCGCGCCGCCCACCACGACGAACTGCGCCTGAACACCATGGCCTGGCGGCTGCTGCAGCAAACCGCAGGGGTGCTTGGCCTGGTGCTGCTGCGCCGCGACCAGCCGGGCAAGACCGAACTGAAGCTTGAATTTCCGCAGACCCTGGCACCGCGCCTCAGTGCCGCCCCGCGCCTTGAAGCCGAAGAGCACGACTCGCAGTCACACAACTCGCAGCCCCTGGCGGGCCGCCACATCATGGTGCTGGCAGCGCGGCGCGAAGTGCGCAACGTCATCCGCCAGGCCTTGCGCCCGATGGGGCTGATGGTGGACTTCGTGACCTCGGTCGAAGAAGCGCAACAACTGTGTGCAGACGGTCTGCCCCACGCGGTGATTTATGAAGCGTCCCTGGCGGGCGACTACTTCGAGCGCCTGCGGGGCGAGATGCTGGCCGAAGTGCCGACGCTCGTCTTCGTGCGCATCGCCGAACAAGGCAAGGCCTTTGAAGTGCTGAATCTCGGAGGCCGCCAGTTCGCCAGCGTGGGCCGCGACGCCATCATGTCTGCGCTGCCTGAAGCGCTGACCTTTGAGTTGTCCCGCGCCGAAGAAGCTGCCGCCCGCGGGCGCTGACCTCCAGCATTGGCACGGCTGGCCCGGCGGGCTCAGCCCAGCGGCGTGAAATCGCCGCCAGTCCTTCGCCAGCCGTGCAAGTCCTTCCGGACTCGCTCGCGCGGGCTCAGCCCCCAAACACTTTCTTCAGGATCGCGCTGCCCGTCTTCACGGGGTCGGCGCGGATCTTCTTTTCCTCTTCGGCGATCATCAGGAACAGTCCATCCAGGGCACGGCGGGTGACGTACTGCTGCACGTTGCCCTCTTCGCCCTTCATCAGCCCAAGGCCCTGCGCCCTGGCGGCAACGGCGTTATAGCGCTCGGCAAGCGAAACCTTTTCAGTCGCCTGGGTGACGATGGGCAGAAACTTCTCTGCAAGCGGCGCTCTGGTCTTGCTGGCGAAGTAATCCGTCACGGATGTTGCGCCGCCGCGCACGACCTTCAGCGCGTCTTCCACGCTCATCGTCTTGACCGTGCTGACGAAGAGCGGCTTGGCCATGGGCACGGCGGCTTCTGCCGCGCGGTTCATGGCGGTGATGAGTTCGTCAAGCTTGCGGCCCTGGCCGGTGGCGCGCAGCAGCTTGGACGCGTCCTGCAAAAAACCGGGCAACGGGATGCGCACCTGCGGGTTGCCCAGGAAACCGTCTGTCCTGCCCAGCAGCGACACTGCCGCGAGTGCGCCACGTTCCAGCGCTGCGCGCACACCCGACGCGGCGTCGCCTTCGCTCAGCCCCGCATGGGCCACGTGAGGTGACAGGGCCAGCAGGGGCAGGGCGGGCAGCGAGAGGGCTGCCGTAAACTCGCGGCGCTTCATGAGGTGGTGGCTCCTATGCAAAGGCGGGTGACGAAATGGGTTGATGTTGCCCCGCGGCGAGCGGTCTTGGCAATGGTTGTTGCAGCGGCCGTTTTTGTCTGCAGTGGCTGCACCAACCGCCAGCCCGCGCCGCAATTCAGCTACACGCTGCTGGACGGCGCCCGTGCATCCAGCGACGCGTTGCGCGGCAAGGTCGTGCTGGTCAATTTCTGGGCCACCAGCTGCGCCATTTGCGTCAAGGAAATGCCGCAGCTGGTGGCCACGCACCGTCAGTTCAGGCCCGCGGCTTTGAAACCCTGGCCGTGGCGATGAGCTACGACGCGCCGGCTGCGGTGTCGGACTTCGCCCAGAGCCGTGGCTTGCCCTTTGGCGTGGTAATCGACAACACAGGCGCCATTGCCAAGGCTTTTCCTGGCGTGCAGGGCACACCCACCACCTTCGTCATCGACAAGCGCGGCGCCATCGTCAGGCGCATCGTTGGCGAGCCCGACTTCCTTGAGTTGAAGGTGCTGGTGGACCGGCTGCTGACCGAAGCATGATCGGCCGCCAATGATCGGTCGTATTTCCGGCACCCTGGCCGACAAGCAACCGCCGCAGGTGCTGGTGGATGTGCAGGGCGTGGGCTACGAGCTCAACGTGCCGATGAGCACCTTCTTCAACCTGCCTGCCGTCGGGGACCGCGTGGTGTTGCTGACGGAGTTTGTTGTTCGCGAAGACGCGCAAGTCCTGTTCGGCTTCTTGACCGCCGCCGAACGCACCACCTTCCGCGAATTGGTCAAGATCAGCGGCGTGGGGCCGCGAACGGCACTGTCGGTACTGTCGGGCTTGAGTGTGGCGGAACTGGCTGCGGCGGTGAGCCGGCAAGACGGCGCGCGACTGGTCAAGGTGCCGGGCATCGGCAAGAAAACGGCAGAACGGCTGCTGCTGGAACTGAAGGGCAAGCTCGGCGCCGACCTGTCACTGCCGTCGGCCGGTGGCCCAGCGCCCAGCGAATCGCAGACCGACATCAGCCAGGCGCTGCAGGCCCTGGGCTACAACGAACGCGAAGCGCAGGCCGCGCTGAAGGCATTGCCTGCCGATGTGGGCGTAAGCGACGGCATCCGGCTGGCGCTGAAGGCGCTCAATCGCTAGGGCGAAAGTGCTGGTCTTCAGTGTTTGTGGTCAGTGGCTGCTGCACCCAGCGCGCGCACGGGCGCATTGATCTCCACCGTTTCGCGTTTTTTGTCCGCGCCTTCGATGACCAGGGTTACCGACACGGTGTCGCCCGCCTTGAGCGCCTGCTTCAAGCCCATCAGCATGATGTGATGACCGCCGGGCTTCAGCGCCACGGCCTTGCCGGCGGGCAGCGCCAGCCCTTCAGGCAGCGCGCGCATGGTCATGACGTTGCCGTCCATGGCCATCTCGTGAATTTCCACGCTGCTGGCCAGCGGTGAGCTGCCTGCGACGAGGCGCCCGCCTTGGGCAGAAGTGAGCTGGACGAAAAGGCCGGTGGCTTTCTGTTGCGCCACGGTGCCACGCACCCAGGGGTCGGTGGCGGTGGTTTGCGCGAACGCGGCGCTGGCGGTCAGTGCCAGCAGCAGCGAGACAGTGAGTGCTTTCATGCGATGGGATTGAAGCTGAGTCAAGGGATGCTGCGCAGTGTAGGCGCGCCCGATAATGCCTGTATGGCCATCCAGACCGACAGCTTCGGCCCGCCCGGCGCAACACCCGGTGGCGGCTTCGCCGCACGCGTGGTGAGCGCCGCGCCCGCTTCGCCGAACGAAGAAGCGATAGAACGCGCGCTGCGCCCCAAGGGGCTGGCCGAATACGTGGGCCAGGTGAAGGCGCGCGAACAGCTGGAAATCTTCATCCGCGCCGCGCGCGGCCGCGACGAGGCGCTGGACCACGTGCTGCTCTTCGGCCCGCCGGGCCTGGGCAAGACGACGCTGGCGCACATCGTGGCTTTTGAGCTGGGCGTCAACCTGCGCCAGACCAGCGGCCCGGTGCTCGAAAAACCGAAGGACTTGGCCGCGATCCTGACCAATCTCGAGAAGAACGATGTGCTCTTCATCGACGAAATCCACCGCCTGAGCCCGGTGGTGGAAGAAATCCTCTACCCCGCGCTGGAGGACTACCAGATCGACATCATGATCGGTGAAGGCCCCGCCGCGCGATCCATCAAGCTCGACCTGCAGCCCTTCACGCTGGTGGGCGCCACCACCCGCGCCGGCATGCTGACGAACCCGCTGCGCGACCGTTTCGGCATCGTGGCGCGGCTGGAGTTCTACTCGGCTGAAGAGCTGTGCCGCATCGTCAACCGGTCAGCCGGGCTGTTGCAGGTGCCGACCGACGCTGAAGGAGCGCTTGAAATCGCACGCCGCTCGCGCGGCACGCCACGCATCGCCAACCGGCTGCTGCGGCGGGTGCGCGACTACGCCCAGGTCAAGGGCGACGGGCACATCGACATCGGCGTGGCCGACAAGGCGCTGAAGATGCTGGATGTTGACCCGCTGGGCTTCGACGTCATGGACCGCAAACTGCTGGAAGCCGTGATTCACCGTTTCGGTGGCGGCCCCGTGGGGCTGGACAACGTCGCGGCCGCCATCGGTGAAGAGAGCGGAACCATTGAAGACGTGATCGAGCCGTACCTCATCCAGCAGGGGTATCTGCAGCGCACGCCGCGCGGCCGCATGGCCACGGCGGCTGCTTGGAGGCACCTCGGGCTGTCGCCACCCGCCGCAGTGGGCGACCTGTTCGGCGAGTGAGCGCGAGGTGCCGCGCCCTCAGCGCTGCTGCTCCTGAAACCAGTAACGGCGTTTGCGCGGCGAGTCGACGGTAGGCCGCAAACGCGATCCTTCGATGCCCGAACTGCGAGAATTCGGCGCGCCGATCACGAAAGGCACCTGCACCGCAGTGCCATTGGCGCGTCGCACCGTCACGATGCCGGCCACCGGGCTCGGCGGCAGGCCGCCGCCGGTCACCACCTGGCCTGTGGCGGCGACGCAGAACAGCGGCATGGCATAGGTCCTGGCTACTCCAAGGTTGGCACTGCAGACGTTGCTTGCCGACGAACTTGACGGCCGGTTGGTGCCGAAGAACGTCGAGCCGCTGATGGAGGTGGCCGCGTTGACGACTTTTTCGCCCTGCGCCAGCGCTATGTAGCAGCCGTCGCCGGTGACGCTGGGGGCGCTGCCCATGGCCGACAGTCCGCTCCAGACGATGGGCGTGGCCAGCAGAGGCGCGCCCTTGGCGACTCGGCGGTCGAAGATCTGGAAGAAGTGGTCGTTCGTGGCACTGAGCAGCGGTTTTTCACGGTCTCCCGAACCCAGCATGAGCGCCGTGAATGATCGCGTGGCGACGATGTCGGCGCCAAAAAAGAACTTGCGGCCGGTCGTGGTTCCGGCGCTGAGGTCGGCCACCTTGTAGACGGTCCAGGCCGAGGCAGCCAGCGCGCTGCTGTCAGAGGCTTCGAAGTCGATCCGGTACACCTGCCCACCCAGGTCAACCGCATAGGCGCGGTCGACGAGGCCGTCGAAGTCGCTGTCCATCAGCGTCACATCGGCAGCCACGCTGCGACCGATGCCTATTAAGGGCGCCGCCGCACTGAAGGCCGTGAAGGCGCGCAGCAGGCCGCCGGTTCTGGCGTTGAGCACATAGACGGCGTTGCCCATGGAGGTGCTGGCTGAGCCATCTTCAGCCGCCGCGTCGTAGCCGCCGCCAAACACCAGCACCGGGTCGATCTGCCCCTTGACGCGTGCGGGCTTGGGTTCCGACCAGGTCTGACCCAGCAGCGACATGCCGGCTGCGGCGTTGCTGGTCTTCCACATGAAGCGGGGTGCCGTCGGATCGGTGACGTCGAAGGCATACACCATGCGTCCGCCGCGACGCATGCCGACGAAGATCCAGACCTTTTCCAGCACGCCCGCCGAGCTGAACTTCTGGTACACGCCAATGGGCCCGTCGACGAAGTAGTCGCGCGGTGTAGCCGTGGGGCTGACGGTGCCTGACAGGCGGACCGTGGGCGCGTTGCTGCGCAGGCGGTTCAGTTGGGCAAAGTGCTCTTCAGGAACGAAGCTCCACAACTCGGAGCCGGCGGCGCTGCCGGTCTGGTTGCCATTGACCGCGCGCAGCTGACCGTCGTTGGCGCCGTAGAAGACCACCACGCCAGTCGAGCCGCCGTAGTTCACGACCGCCGGCCGAGAGTGCAGCACGTCGCCGTGGATCGACGGACGCACGGTGGTCGCCCCGCCGGGACCGGCTTCGTCGCCGACATTCGAATTGCCACGCACCCAGTCGATCAGCAAAGCCCGGTCCGTTGACGAAGTCACGCCAAGCGCCGCAGCCGTGATCGCGGTGTTGCTGGCGTCGAACACCGCGGTGCCGCTGCCCAGCGTCACCGCAGAGGAACCGCACGCGATGCAGGTGTAAACCTTGCGGCCAGTCTGCGACGTGGCGTAGCTCGTCCGCAGCCCCTGCGCCACGGCGCCCTTTTCCACCACCTCGCCGTCGGCAGAATCGCTGGAGGATGCCGGCGTGCCCAAGGGCTCGTTGACCCAGAAGGTGCTGGGCGCAGTCCAGAACGACACCGCGCCGGGGCTGATGAAGCCGGTGGACGAGCTGATCGCAGGGGCGCCGTTAGCGTCCGCGAGGTACAGGTTGTCCAGCGAATCCAGGCCGAACCTGTACTGCTTGAGGTTGCCACGCCAGCGTGGCTTGCCGGCGTCGTCGGGCCTGAACATGCCCATGTAGACCTGGTTGAGGTAAGTGCCGCGCGCGTTTACCGACACCGGCAGGCTGGCCGACGCGAACACGCTGTTGACGGCCTGGATCTGGTCGAAGATTTGCAGCAGCGCGGTGACGAGCGTGCTGGTTTCGTTGGCCTCGTAATAGTTGCCACCGCCGTGGCTGGCCACGCTGCGGAAGAAGTTGCGGTAGTGGGTGTCGGCGTTCTGGCCCAAGGTCGACGGGTCCGTGACCGCCACGGCGTGCGTGATGATGCCCTGCACGTCTTCCCTGTTGCTGACGTCGGCAGCACGCATGAAGCGGGCATATTCATCGGCCCAGTTCGTTGCAAAGGTGCCCAGGTTGGGGTCGTTGATCAGCGCCACGGCAGCAGCACCGCCAAGGCCCCGCAACAGGGCTTCGGCCTCGGCATTCTCGCCATTGCTGGGCGCGCCGTTGGCGATCAGGATGACGTAGTTGCGACCACAGGAATTGCTTGCCGGGCTGACGTAGCGCCCCCCCGTGAAGGCCGAGTTGTCGCGCACGCCATTGCGGGTGCCGACCCGCGGCGCCAGGCCTTTGAAGTACAGGTAGGCCTCGTGCATCATCAGCGCGAACTGCGCCGTGTTGGCCTTGTAGATGGAGGTGTTGGCGATACTGCGGATGGCAGTCTTCATGGCCGACTTGCCCGCAGCGTCCAGCGGCGTGAAGGCCTTCAGCGGGTAACCGCCCTTGTTGCTGTCGGGGTTGGCATTGGTCAGCATGAGGCCGACGTTGAACAGCGCCGTGCCGTTGCTGCTGATGGGCAGGCGGTCCACCACGTTGTACAGCGCGCACAGCTCCACCGCGTACTTGGAGCCCTGGTCGGTGGGCTGGCCGTTGTTGACGCCGTTGTCCTGGAAGTGGCAGTTGGCACCGACGGACGGGTTCCAGTTGGCCGATGCGTCCAGCACAAAAAGCACATTGGGGCGGTCGCTGGTGACGGCACCGCCTTGATAGATGTCGATGTCCGACGGCTGCGCCCAGACCGCACCGCCGCCGGCGAGCCAGGCCAGCAGGCAACCGAGCACCAGGTGCTTGATGGGGGTGAGCATGGGTGACTCCGTCAGCTGTCAGGGATTCAAGGGCAGGTGTTGACCGCGTCGGTGATGACACCGCGCATGGCCACACCCTGGTTGAGGCGCACGGTGGCGTTGCTGGCCACGTCGACCACTTCGGCTCGCACGTTCCATTCGCTGTCGGCGCATAACGAGTCGCCCCCTGTGGTGGCGACGCCGTTGTCCAGGCCGGCGGTGTTGGCCGAGCTCGAGCCTAAGCAGGCGCGGTCGGCGGCGAGCGCGGGGTCCAGCTCGGCGGTCTTGATGGCGCGCCAGCGGTAGCACGTCGGCGCGGGTGTCAGCGTGGCGGTCATGTCGGCCACGCCGTCGCCGTCCAGGTCCACGGGGATCGGGTTGGCGGCCACCGCCGCCGGCTGCTGGCTGAAGTTGGCGGTGCTGATGGTGGACTCGATGGCGGCCTGCGCGACCGAGAAGGCTTCCTGCCGCGCCTGCATGTTGTTCACGATGCGCAGGTTGGCAGTGCCGCTTTTCACCGCCCAGCCGGCCAACAAGCCCAACACGGTCAGCATGATGAGCGCCACGATCAGCGTCACACCGCGCTGCGCGTGCTGCGTGGGTCGACGAAAAGTCCGTCTGCCGTCGCTCATTGCGCCTCCCGGGCACCACTGGGGTTGATCAGCCGCACGGTGGACGAATAGGCGCGGCGGGCGAAACCGTCGTTGGCCGTGTTCACGCTGCCGATGCGGCCAAGCTGGAAGGTCTGCGCACGCGCCAGCGACGCGCCCGTGACGCGCTCGGTCGAGCGCACGATCATGTGAACGGTGATGGCCATGACGTTCTCCCACTGCGACGCCGCACCGGCGCCTGCGGCCGAGGTGCGCCAACTGTCCGGGCTGCCGTCACCGTTGGTGTCGAAGCCGTACTCCAGGCGGAAGCTTTCCACGCCTTCGACGAGAGCCGTTTCCACCAGCGTGTTGCCCACCAGGTCCAGCCGCTTCAGCGTGGGGATGCTGTCGCCGCCCGTGCCGCAGCGGCTGCAGCTGGCCACGAAGTACAGGCGGCTGACATAGGGACGCGCGGTATTGGGGGCGGTGCAGTTGCGCATCTGCAGCGTGAAGGCGGCGCGGTTCTTGTCGAACACCAGCGGCGTGGTCGCTGGGTCGGTGATGCACAGCG
This sequence comes from Rubrivivax sp., assembly GCA_043716775.1. GTDB lineage: Bacteria > Pseudomonadota > Gammaproteobacteria > Burkholderiales > Burkholderiaceae_C > Rubrivivax. The sequence continues at coordinate 14,699 of JAYSYB010000615.1, read as the reverse complement.
AATACTGCAGGTGGTACCGCTGCCCGGTCGCCGGCAGGGTGCTCACGCCCACGCTCTGCACGTCGAGCCGGCGCACGGCCACGGCGTCGGTGCCGGCCAGCCGCGAATTCGCACTCAGGCAGGCGATGCTGTCGCTCGCCGTGTAGCCGCGCACAGGTGTCGGGTAGCTCAGCGGCGAAGCCAAAAAGGCGCCGGCGGGATTGGTCAGGCAGGCGTCGGGCGTGGTGTAGCTGCTGAGCGTGCTGGAGGTCTCGCCGTAGTAGCCAGCCATCTGCAACTCGTCGCGCAGCAGTTCGGTCGCGTAACGGCCGTTCTCGATGTGCGCGCTGGAGCGCTGCACGTTCTGGCCACTGCTGCTGGCATTGGCAAAGAGGACCAGCAGCGCGGTCGACATGATCATGCCCAGTGTGAGGCCGACCATCAGCTCGACGAGCGTCAGCCCGCGCTGACGGCGCTGCGTGCTGGCGCTGGAACGGGTGGGATGCAAGATCGTCCTCATGGTGAACCCCGGTGCTCAGCAGCGCAGCGTGGAAACGGGCACTGCCGGGTCACGCAGGCTGGCCACGCACACCGTGGCCGACACTGCACGGCGCCGCGTGTTGTCGGAGAAAGCCGTGGTGCCCTGGCCGCAAGGCGTTGCCGTGGCTCCGGTGGACACCAAACCCAACCAGGCCACCGAGATGACATACCGGTCGGTGCTGCCGGCCGCGCGCGTGATGCAACCGCGCGCGCCCAGCATGGCGCCAATGGCCGTGCCGCCGCTGGATTCGCTGACGCCACGCAAGAGGTTGCCCCATTCGCAAACGTCGAGCTCGGCCCCCGTCAAACCGCTGCAGTTTTGCTCGCTGCCGGCACCGACCAAGGCACTTTGCACGTAGACGCCCGCGTTGACACGGTTGGCACTGACTCGATTGGCCATGTCCTCCACCAGCACCAGCGCCTGGCTGCGCTGAAGGGCCTCGAATTCGGCCGTCGACGCCCGCGACTGCAACGCCGCGAAGCCCAGCAGCCCAAATGCGCACAGCACGATGGCCACCAGAACTTCGATCAGCATCGCGCCGCCCTGGGGGCGTCGCGGGGGACAGCTTTGGACGGACTTCATCTAGCAGCCTCCGGCCTTGACACGGGCGCGGCCGGACAGGTCCAACTCCACGCAGCGCCGGGTGGGGCCGAGCGCGCCGCTGGCTGGTGCGACCGTGATCTGCACGGCGCTGCTCGGCGCCGAGACACGGCCGTTGACGTTGAAGCTGATGAGCGATGGCGCGCCAGTGAACTGCACCACGTCGGCCGAGGCCTGCCGCGTCAGGATCTCGTTGCCGCCGCTGGTCACGGCCCAGCCGCTGGACCACTGGCCGCTGCGTGGGGTGATCGTGACGACGGCGTTGCGCTTGAGAGCCTCGCTGCGCGCAAACAGGAGGTCGGCGCTCAAGTCAAAGGTTATCGCCTTGGCGCGCTGCCCTGAGGCAAATTCGCGCAGACCCGGGGCCGCAGTCGAGGTGATGATGGCGACAAGGGCGATCACCACCATCAGCTCCACCAGCGTGAAACCACATTCGAAACCTTGGCGCTGGCGCAGGGCGCTCATCACCAGCAACCCGCCACGGCTGCCGTCTTCGTACCGGCAGAGTTGATGGACAAGGTGCCGCAACGTTCGCCGGACTGGCGGGTCCTGGGCGCGAGCGTGAGCGTGTAGGCCGGCGGCACGGCAGTGGGTGTGGGCATGTTCAATGTGTATGCAGCCTCCACGTTGGCGGGGACCGACACGCCCAGGGCGGCCAGCGTGGCGGCATAGGCGCGTGTGTCCACCAGGAACTGCTGCTGTCGCGTCTCCACGGCCATCATGTAGGCCTGCGCTTCGGCGCGCGATGACTTGCGCACATGTTCGCGGTAGGAGGGCACCGCCACGGCCACCAGCACAGCCACGATCGCCAAAGCGATCATCAGTTCGATCAGAGTGAAACCCGCGGATCGCTGACGCGGGCCGCGATGGCCAGAGGGGCCAGGGCTTTCAGGACAGTTGGTGCGGAGTGGCATGTCGGGGCCTTTGTGGCAACGGGCGGCGGGACAGCCTCAATGGAAACCTGCCGCCGCACTTGGTATCGACCCTGCCCGCAAAAAGTTGAGCGCCTTCCGCCCTGGCGGTACGCTCGGACGGCCGCACACCCGCCCGGTTCGTGATCGACCTCACGAAAAAGAGGGTCGTGCACGGCGCGGACCGGCCGCGCCAACAACCCGCAGAGCGCCTCAGCCCGCCAGCTCTAGGTGATGGTGGTCGTCCCAGCCAATCACCACGGCGTCGGCCCCGGTGTACAGCAGCCGGTTGATGGTGGCATTGTTCAGTTGCCAGGTTCGGGGTGCATCCAGCGCGATGCCAGCCGCAGCCCGGTACAGGCAATCGAGCACGCCCCCGTGTGCCACCACGGCAATGGCCTGCCCGGGGTGCGCGGCCGCCAGCTGCGCCACGAAGGGCACGCAGCGCTGGTGGAATTCGGGCAGCGTCTCGCCACCGCCTGGCGCAAAGCGCAGGTCGCGTTGGCGCCAGTGCAACGCATCGACGGGAAAACGCGCATCGACTTCGGCGTAGCTCAGCCCTTCGAGGCGCCCGAAGCTGCGTTCGCGCAGCGCTGGGTGCGTGCAAACGGCCAAGCCGGTCACGCCCCCCAGTGCCAGGGCCGTGGCGTGCGCACGCTGCAAGTCGCTGCTGTAGATGGCTGCCAGCCCCTCTTCAGCCAGCGCCTGTGCAAGCCGCGCCGCCTGCCAACGGCCGGATTCGTCAAGCGGGACGTCAAGTTGGCCCTGGAGGCGCCGCTCAGCGTTCCAGGCGGTCTGCCCATGACGCAGCGCAAACACGCGCGTCGGCTCGATCATCGACCGCGCCAGCGCCTCAAAAGCCGCCAGCCAAGAGGCGCTGGTTGAGCGTGTAGGTGCCTGAGAAGGTGGCCTCGCCCAGCATGCGGCCGGCGAGTTTTTCGCGCACCTGCGCGCCCGTGAACACGCCTTCTAGAGGCAGGCGAGGCACCGACACCGCGTAGAGCGTGAAAACGTAGTGATGGACCAGCGAATCGTTGAACGGCGGAAACGGACCGTCATAGCCAAAGTACTGGCCCGCCATTTGGTCGTCACCGGCGAACCAGCCGGTGTAGTCGTTCAAGCCATGGCGCGCCACGCCAGGCGTTGACGTGGACACTTCGGGTCCAGGTTTGCCGCGAGGCGTGAAACCGCGGCTGAAGTCGCCCTCGCCAATGCTGGCCGGGGTGGGGGGCAAGTCCACGAGCACCCAGTGGAAGAAGTCCACTCGCGGCAGGTCTGCGGGGACTTCACGGCCGGCCTGGTTGACGTCGTCGGGCCGGCTGGGCACATCAAAGTCGTGGCAGATCAGCACCATGGACTGCGTGCCAGCCGGCAAGTCGCTCCACGCCAGATGAGGGTTGAGGTTGTCGCTGAATGTGGCGCCACCGGCTCCATCCGGCCGGCCTGCCGCAAAGCGCGCGGGGATGCTGTCGCCGTTGGTCCAGCTGTCGCTCCAGAGTTTCATGGCTTCTGTGCTCCTGTCGGGCTGGGATTCATACGCCCCAGACGATGGGCTCTTGCGCAGCCTGACAACGGCGCAGCATCTCGACCATCGGCCAAAGGCGCTGCCGCAGCCCGACGGCAGGGACTGCAGACGGTTCGGCAACATCCGCAGGCACCTGCTCTTCGCCAGCGACTGCAGCGTTCAGGACGGTCAACGCTGCAGCCATGGCGGCTGGCTCGATGATGCCTTTGGCGGCTGGCTCACGCCCGAGCAGCCGGAGCAGCTGGTCACCTTGAGGGCCCAACATGATGAGGTCGCCGCTCGCAGCGCTCTTGAACTTGTAGATCATGGTGCCCGCATTGTGCGGGTAGGCGTGACAGCGACGCTGGCCGGCCCACGAAAAAGGCGACCCGAAGGTCGCCTTGAACAGCGGTGAAACCGCCTAGAGCGGCCAGCAGCCGCCTGGAGCCGCTTTAAGAAAACAGCTTCTTGCGTGAAGCCAAGCCCATGCCGGCCAACGCCAGGCCTACCAGGGCCAGAGACATTGGCTCGGGCACATTGCCCACAACCGCGCCACCGCGAACGCGGAAGATGTACTGGCCCATCACGTTGCTGTTCAGCGAGCCGGCGATAAGCGCGTTCGGGCCGCCGTCAATCAACGCACGCGTGACACCAGACCCCAAAAATTCAAAGTCGGTGGCGCCGCCGTCGGTCCAGCCAGCGCGAGCGGGGCTGCCGCCAAAGCCGCCCACGCCGCCACTGGCACTGCCGGTCTCCCAGTTGACCTGGTCGTAGTTGAATTCAAAGTCGAAGTCACCTGCAGCAACGTCCGAACGATCAGTGATGATCAATTGGAAGCTGTTCAGCAGGTTGGCGGCTGACGGGAAGTAGCCGACGTTGATCCAGTTCACGCCAAACACATTACGGCCGCCGATGCTGCCGGTGCCGTAGCGCACGACGTCGCTCGCAGGGTTGCGGGTGTCCACGTCGGCGAAGAACGGGGCGATGATTGGAACCGTTGAAGTCAGCAGGCCAAACGGCGTAAACGTCGAAAGCGGCCCGTTGAAAGTCACGTTGCCGTTGTTGTTGACGAACAGCGTGCTCTGTGCAGCGAGCCCGTAGAAGTTAATGTTGAAGCCGATGGCAAGGCTGCCCGTGGAGCTATCGTCGTTGCGGGCGAGCACGTTGGTGAACAGCCCACCGTCATGGATGGCACCCGCATGTACCGGCGCAGCCAGCGAAGCGGCCAAGGCGATGGCGAGAGAAATCGAGCCCAGTGCTTTCATGTTCAAACCCTTTGAGTGAGTGGAACGCAACGAATCGTTGCCGTCACAGGGAGTACAGCAGGAACCGGGCCAACTCTTCCAAGTCTTTGAATTTCAACGACAAGTGTCTTGTCGCCCAACCTGTGAGGGGGCATGTTGTCAAGCAACCCGACATTGCTGACGCACATCAGCCCCGCACCAGTCGAATCTGCGACTGGCGCTTTCGAGTCGGGGCGATGACAGCCGTGGCCACAGCGACCGCCGGCAGCCGCTGCTCAAAGCTCAGCGCATCCAGCGCCGGCGCGAACAGAAAGCCCTGGAATTCATCGCATCCCGCCTCACGCAGGAAACCGCGCTGGGCTTCGCTCTCCACGCCTTCTGCAACGACCTTCATACCCAGGGCGCGGGCCATTTGCAGGATGGCGCGCACGATGCCGGCGTCGCGGCCGTCGTCGGGCAGGCCGCTGATAAAACTGCGGTCGATCTTGAGCTTGTCGATCGGGAAGCGCTTCAGGTAGGCCAGGCTCGAATACCCGGTGCCAAAGTCGTCGATCGACATCCGCAGGCCCAGGCGCGCCAGCGCGTGCAGGCGATGCAGGGCCTCGTCGGCGTCGTGAACGAGGATGGACTCGGTCAATTCAAGCTCCAGCAGTTGCGGCGGCAACCCGCTGACGGCCAGCACGCTGGCCACCCGGTCGACAAAGTGCCCCTGCTGGAATTGCAGCGCTGATACGTTGACCGCAATCGGCACCGTCAGGCCCTTGGAATGCCACAGCGCAGCCTGACGCACGGCCTGGCTCAGCACCCAGTCGCCAATGGGCACGATGAAGCCGCTTTCTTCAGCCACGGGGATGAACCGCGCTGGTGAGATTTCACCCAGTTCCGGGTCGCGCCAGCGCAGCAGGGCTTCAGCGCCGACAACGCTGCCGTCGTTGATGCGCACCTGGGGCTGGTAGTGCAGGCGAAAGCGGCCGCTGACCAGCGCCTGACGCATCGCGTGGTCCAGCGTCATGTGGCTGCGGCGGTCCACCTCGGCGCGCGCCTGGTGCACGCGGTAGTTGGCGCGGCCGGCCAACTTGACGGCGCGCATCGCCGCTTCAGCGTGGCGCACCAGTTCGTCGGCCGTGCGGCCGTGCGATGGCGCCAGGGCGACGCCGATGCTGCACGTCAGCGTGAACTGCGCACCTTCCAGATTGCACGGCTGGGCGACGACGTTCAGCACCCGTCGCGCCGTGGATTCGGCAGCGCTCAGGTCGGCCGGCGCCACCAGCACGGCAAACTGGTCAGAACCCAGCCGGGCCAGCACGTCGTCTTGGCGCAGGCAGCCCTGGATGCGCTGCGCGGTGTCCAGCAGCACGCGGTCGCCCGTCTCGTGGCCCAGGCTGTCGTTGATGTGGCGGAAGCGGTCCAGGTCAATCACCAGCAGCGCGAGGCTCTGGGCACCTGATGCAGCGGATGCACCCGAAGCACTGGTACCGCCCGGCCCGTCGCGGGGCGCGCGGGCCAGCTTGGCTTCCACCTGTTCCGTCAGGCGGGCTCGGTTGGCCAGGCCGGTGAGAGCGTCGGTGACGGCCAGGGCCTGGATCCGCTGTTGTGCGGCCACGCGCTCGGTGAGGTCGCGGAACGACCACACCCTGCCCTGCGGCCCGCCGCTGCCCTGCAGCGGGCGAGTCACCCTTTCCAGCACCTGACCGGACAGCAATTCCAGCCGGTCGGTGGCCACACTCAAGGTGGCTTGCGTCAGTATCTGCAGACGCCGCTGGTAGGCCGACGGGTCGGCCAGGCTACGGCTCATCCAGGCCTGCACGGCGAGGTCGTCATGCCGCTGCAACAACGACAGCGGCATGCCCCAGAGTTCGGCAAAACGGCGGTTGAAAGCACGCACGCGGCCCAGCGGGTCGGTGACAAGAATGCCATCGGCCGTGGCTTCCAGCGTGGCCTGCAATTCGGCCAACAGCCCTTCGCGTTCACGCTCGGCGCGGTGCTCAGTGCTGCGGTCAGCCAGCACCACCAGGGCGTGGCCAGGGGGATCATCTGTTTGCGCCGACGTTTGCACGGAAGTTTGCACAGACATTTGCGCCAATGCCTGCAGCCGCACGGTGCGGATGCTGCGGCTGACCTGCAGCAATCGGCCGTCGGGCGTGCACACCAACGTGTCGGAATGCAGGGGTGCGGCGTCGCCAGCCGCCGCTGCCTGCCACCAGGCCAGGTCTTCGGGCGACGCGGCCAGGGTCTCGGCGGCCATGCCCAAGAGCGGCTGCTGCGACTGGCCCAGCAGCCGCTCTGCGGCACCGTTGGCCGCCACCACCCGGCGGTCGGCCAGGTCCACCAACCAGGCCGCATGCGGCAGGCCCTCGAGCAGGCCTGCGCACAACGCCAGCAGCGCCGTTTCAGCGCTGGGTTCAGCGCTGGATCGGGTAGCGCTGGGTGGTGACCCGGGCGACATCAAGCCGCCATTTCTTCGTGCGCGGACTGCACCAGCGGCTCGAAGTAGTAGGCCACGCGGGGCCGTGGGTCCAGGTATTCAATCGCGGCTGCAGGCACCTTTGCCAACGGCAGGCTGCGGCGAATGCCCAGGTTGGGCTGGCTCTCAAGATTCAGCACCAGCGCTTCGTTGCGCGGCAGGTTCTGGTCATGCACCAGCACGCAGGGTTTGAGCGGTCGGCTGGAATTGACACCCACCACCATCGCAAAACGGTCGTCGGTCAGCTGCACCAGCGAACCCGCCGGGTAGACGCCCATCATGCGGATGAAGGCGTTCAATACCGCACTGTCAAAGCGCTGGCGGCCCTGCGCAAACAGCACCGACACGGCCTCATGCGGCGTCAATGCCGGCATGCGCGTCTGCGGGTTGCACAGGTTGTCGTAACGGTTGACCAGCGCCACCACGCGCGCGCCCATGCTGATGCGCTCGCCAGCCAGCTTCAGCGGAAAGCCGCCGCCGTCAGCTTGTTCATGGTGCTGCGCCAGCACCCGGAGCGCACCCGCCGACAGGTGCATGCGCTGGCCCAGTGCAACACCCTTGACCACATGGTCGCGGTAGGTGGCCAGTTCATGGGTGTTGAAGCCGTCTTCGGCGTAGCGGAAGCGGGCGGCGACCTGGGTCTTGCCCACATCGTGCAGCAGCGCGCCAACGCCCAGCTCCAGCAGGTCCTGCTCGGTGAAGCCCAGGGTGCGGGCAATCAACAGTGAGATAACTCCGACGTTGAGCGCATGAGCCGCCGCGCGGTCACCGCCGCCCGACACCACGCGGATGCCGACATCGGCACCGCCCAACATTTTGTCAAGGATGGTGCGCGTCAGCAATTCGGTGTTGCGGCCGGCGTCCTGTGGCCGGGCGTTGATGAGTTCACTGGTTTCGCGCCAGGCCTGCGCCGCTTCGGTGTGCTGGCGCTCGCAGCGCTGGCTGGCTTCACGCTGTGCAAGCAAGTCGCGGCGCCGCTGCTCGGCTGCGCTCTCGGGCGCGCGCTCAAACGCGACTTTCGGCACGCTTTCGGGCTCGATTCCACCTGCGCTTTCAGCCACACCCTCTGCTGCGCCTGACACCGCTGACGTGGCCGCCCATTCGCCCGTGTCGACAGCCGCCTGAAGGTCGCTCTTCTCAGGCGACCAGCGCACCCGCGCCAGGCCCAAGCCGCGCAGCGTGCTGATCTGCTCAGGCGACGCGATGCGAAAGTTTGACAGCGGAAAAGGATGCGACAGCCAGCCGCCTTCCAGCAGGACAAACATGCCGACGCGCAGGTCTTCGACGGCAATGGTGCTGGACATGCAACCCCCCAAGGAACAGCTGGCGGCGCCATGTGGCCACCCGACAAGGGGGTTTTCGGGTGGGTTGCCCCGGTTCTTGAGCCGCAGCCTGCCGCCGACTGCCGTTCGTGACCAATGCCGCAGACGGGTTTGGCCGGAGGGGGGTCTGGCCAGAAGGGAGTTTGGCCAGAAGGCAGCAGCGCGCCTGAATCAGGCCCCGCCGATCCAGCCACAGCAGATGCGGGCGGCATGGGCATCCACACGCTGTAGCCGCGCGGTGCACTCCGCAAAGGCCTTGCAGGACTCGTGTGCAGGACTCTTAGACTGTGCAGCCCGAATCGCCACCACCGAAAGACACACCGTGATCCTTGAAATCGCCGACATCCGCATTCCAGCTGGCCAGAATGCGGCCTTCGAAGCCGCTATTCAGCACGGCCTTTCCACGGTCGCCAGCCAGGCCAAGGGCTTCAGCGGCGCCAAGGTCAACAGGGGCATCGAAAGCCCCGAGCGCTACATCCTGCAAATCTTCTGGGACACCCTGGAAGACCACACCGTGGGCTTCCGCCACGGGCCGCTGTTTGCGCAGTGGCGCGCCATCGTCGGGCCGTTCTTTGCGGTGCCGCCGGTGGTGGAACACTTTGAGCTGGTCAGCAAATCGTGACCCGAGACGCCGCGTTGGCGCAGGCGCGCGAATACCTCGACAGCGGTGCTTTCGTGCAGACCTTGGCGCGGCGCGTCGCCGTGCGCACCGAAAGCCAAGACGCCGCATCGGGCCCCGCGTTGCACGCCTACCTGGCCGACGAAATCGGGCCATCGCTGGCCGCGTTGGGATTCAGCTTCGGCATCCACGCCAACCCGGAACCCGCCTGCGGCCCGCTGCTGGTTGCCACCCGGCATGAGTCCGACGACCTGCCCACCGTGTTGATGTATGGGCACGGCGACGTCATCCGCGGCCAGGACGCCTCATGGACCCGTGGCAACGGCCCGTGGGCGCTGGTCCAGGACGGTGAACGCCTGTACGGCCGCGGCACGGCCGACAACAAGGGCCAGCACAGCATCAACATCGCTGCGCTCAGCAGCACGCTGGCGGCACGCGGCGGGCGGCTGGGCTTCAACCTGAAGTGGCTGGTGGAGACCGGCGAAGAAACCGGCTCGCCCGGCCTGGCCGCCTTTTGTGCCGCGCACAGGGGCGACCTGGCGGCCGACGTGCTGATTGCCAGCGACGGCCCACGCTTGCGGCGCGACCGCGCGACCGTCTTTTTGGGTTCACGCGGAGTGGCTAACTTCGATTTGTCGCTGACTCTGCGCGACCGCGCGCACCATTCGGGCAACTGGGGCGGCCTGCTGCGCAACCCGGGCACCGTGCTGGCCAACGCCATCGCCAGCCTGGTCGATGGCCGAGGCTGCATCCGCGTTGCTGCGCTGCGCCCGCCGCCCATTCCGGCCAACGTGCGCGCGGCCTTGCAGGGCTTGCAGTTTGGGGGTGACCCGGGTGACCCCGAGGTGGATGCCGAATGGGGCGAACCCGGCCTGACGCCGGCTGAACGTGTGATCGCCTGGAACACGCTGGAAGTGCTGGCCTGCCGCACCGGCAACCCGGACTTTCCGGTCAACGCCATCCCGCCCGGCGCCAAGGCACACATGCACCTGCGCTTCGTCGTCGGCACCGACGTGAGCCGCCTGCAGAGCGACGTGGCCGCGCACCTGGCAGCAGCCGGTTTCGGCGACGTGCAGGTGGGCGAGCCCACCGTGATGGCCGCGACGCGGCTGGACCCCGACAACGCCTGGGTGCGGTTTGTGCTGGCATCGATCGAACGCAGCACCGGCCAGGCGCCCGTGCTCCTGCCCAACTTGGGCGGCAGCCTGCCGAACGACGTCTTCGCCGACATACTGGGTCTGCCCACCGTGTGGGTGCCGCACAGCTACCCGGCGTGTTGCCAGCACGCGCCCGATGAACACCTGTTGCTGCCCGTGGTGCGGGAAGCGCTGCCGCTGATGGCGGGGTTGTACTGGGACATTGGTGAGCACGCCGCGAGCCTGCCGCGCCGTCCGCTTGCCTAGACCTGCTCAGCCCTGCCTAGACTTCGTCGCCACTGCGCCCACACGCGCCGAAGGCCACCAGCCGGCCCTTGGCGTCATGCACTTCCAGCGCCCGGCAGTCCACCACCAGCAGCAGCGTCTGGCCCAGGTAGGCGGGGCTGGCGAAAGTCAGGCTCAGTTGTTCGACGCTGGCCCCCAGCTCAGTCAGGTGGCGCACCACCAAATTGCGCAGCGCCAGGCCTTGCAGGAACGGCCGCCTCAAGCCAAAGAGCCAGGCCCCGACTCTGCTGGTGTGCACCGGGTTCATGTCGCCTGAGATGCGGCCGTAGTCCAGGCCCATGCCATGCGGCACGTCCATGGCGCTGACGCGCGCCTGGCCGTCGCGGGTGGACAGGCGCGGCAGCCGACGCCGCAGGCCCAGCACGTCGCGCAGCAGCGACCGGTCCGCCGTCAACGGCGCGAGGTCAGCGCTCGGCAGGCCGCGCACCAGGAAGCCGTCCTCCACCTGCGACAGCAGCGAGCCGTCTGCCGCCAGCACCTGCGTCTGCACGTCCACCAGCGCTCGGTCTTCACCCACGCGCCGCACGCTCTGCACACGGCAGCGCAGTTGCTGTTTGCGCGCCTTGGCGCAGTCGGCCACGCTGGCGTGGTGCACCGTGCGGTGGTGCAAGTGCAGCAGGTGGCGCAGGTTCAGCCCCAAGTCGGCAAAGAGCTGCGAATACAGCAGCGTGCCCACGCTCTGGTTGGCCAGCAGCGGCACGGTGGCGGCGGCACGCGCGGGCACGTCGAACAGCGCGCGCCAGCGGTTGGCCAGGCGCGGGCTGATGTGCACTGGCGCGCAGTACGTGCGCAGACCCTGCGGGCGCAGCCGATGCGGCCCGATCAGCTTGGCAAGCGTCAGCCGGCCGTAGGCCAAGGCATAACGCCAGGGTTCGCTGACGCTGGGCAGAGCCAAGCTCAGCGACTGATGGCCAGCCCCATGGCCGTCGTCGTGCTCGGACGCAAGGGCAGTTGGCGCCGACCGCGCAGTCGGGAAGGTCAGGGCGTTGTGCATGGCGGGCGGCTTTTTCATGGGCGCAGAACCGCACTGTGCAGACGCAGGGCTGCGCAGTCAGCGGCAGGGTGCGCGCTGCGGGTGTGACGGATTCACACTGCGTCAGGCCGCCGGCAGTTCCAGCGTCACCGTCGTACCCTGCCCCGGCCTGCTGTGCACATGGAGGTGGCCGCGGTGCAGCTCGGCAATGCGCTTGACGATGGCCAGCCCCAGGCCTTTGCCTTCGTCGCTGCTGGCCGGCGCGACGCTGGCCACGCTGTCGCGGCGGGTGACGTGACTTCGGTACAGGCGGTCAAACAGGTGCGGCAGGTCGGCCGCCGGGATGCCCGCGCCCTGGTCGGTCACCATCACACGCACGCCTTCGGGGTGACGCTCGGCCGCGAGTTCAATAACCTTGCCGGCGGGCGTGAACTTGAGCGCGTTGTCCAGCAGGTTGGCCACCGCGCGCTCGAAGAGTTCGACGTCGACTTCCGCCACTGGCGGCTGGGCGCCGCGCTGCTTGAAGCTGAGATTCACGCCCTGCTGCGCGGCGCGTTCGGCAAAGCGCAGCGCGATGTCGTCCAGCACTTCGCCCAGGTCCAGCTTCATCAGGTGCAGCTTGAAGGCTGGTTCGTCCAGCAGCGCCAAGTCACCGAGTGACCGCACCAGGCCGGCGGCGTTGCGGGTGTTGCGCAGCGCCACGCCCACCAGGCGCTGGTCTTCGGCGCGCGCTGCGTCGCCAACCGCACCCACCAACCAACGCGACTGCAGCGTTTCCAGGCAGGCCACCGTGGCCGTCAGCGGTGAGCGCAGGTCGTGCGACAGGTTGCTGACACTTTCGCGGCGGAAGGTGTCCAACCGGCGCAGTTCATCCCACTGCATGCGCAGCGTCGCCAGCAGCGCGTGGAAGCCGCCGCGCAAGCGGCTGAATTCGTCGTCGGCCGTGCCAGCTTGGGGCGCGGCGACGGTGGCCGCGCTGGTGAAACCGGCGCGCGCGGCGGTGGCCACTTCGTCGCTCAACACGCGCAGCGGCCGGGTCACGGTGACGATGATCCAGGCCGCGAGCAGAGTGCTCAACACGATCAGCGCCAGCACCGGCGCGAGTGCCGGTGACACCAGGCTGGCGCGCACCAGTTCCAGCCGGCTCGCCGGCAAACCGGGCTTGCGGCACACCAGGTACAGGTAGCCGGCGGGCGCTTCGTCGGGCCGGCTGGGGCGGATGACGGCACGGCGCAGCGCGCGCGCCGTGACCACGGCGTCGGCGTCCATGTATTCGGGGTCTTCGCCCATCACGTAGGCGGCCTGCCGGCGGTCACCTCGGGCTGCGGCCTGCGCGGCTTGCTGCACGGGCGGCAGCGACACCTTGAAGCCCGGCGCCAGCACCACCCTGCCGGTGCTGACCAGCACGGTGCCGTCGGCGCCCAGCAGGTAGAGCTGGCTGTCGGGTTCATACAGCAGCAGGTTGCGCAGGAAGACGGCAAATTCTTCCGGGTTGCGCTGGTGCTGGTCCAGCAGGTCTTCGTGCTGCACCGTCACACGAGCCAGAAAAGCATCGCCGCGGGCCCAGATGCTTGTCCGCTCAAAACGCTGGAAGGCCAGCGCCACGGTGAAGATCACGCCGAGGGCGGTGGCCAGGCCCGTGAGGAAGACGGTCAGCGCCAGGCGCCATCTCACTGACATCGGGGACTCCTCAAGGCGCGGTGTTCAAAGCGGCGCATCCCGCATCTTGTAGCCCGCGCCGCGCACGGTAAGGATGAAGCGCGGGTTCATCGGGTCTTGCTCCAGCTTCGCGCGCAGGCGGTTAATGTGGGTGGTGACGGTGTGTTCGTAACCGTCATGCGAATAGCCCCACACGGCGTCCAGCAGTTGCGCGCGCGAAAAGACCTGGCCGGGGTGGCTGGCAAAGTGCAGCAGCAGGTCGAATTCGAGCGCGGTGAATTCCAGCAGGCGACCCGCCACACGCGCTTCACGGCGCACCGGCAGGATGTCAAGTTCGCCATTGCGCACCGCCTGCACCGCGGCCGGCGCGGCCGCTGCGGCGCGCAGCAGTTCGGCGCGGCGCAAAAGCGCCTTCATGCGGGCCAGCAGTTCGGCCATCGAAAAAGGCTTGGTCAGGTAGTCGTCCGCGCCCAGTTCCAGGCCCAGCACGCGGTCCAGTTCGGTGCTCTTGGCGGTGAGCATCAGGATCGGCGTGGCGCGGCCGCGCGCACGCAAGGCTTTGCATACTTCGAGGCCGTCCAGCAGCGGCATCATCAAGTCCAGGATCAGCAGGTCGCTCGAATGTTCATCCTGGCTCGCGAGCGCGGCGCGGCCGTCGGCCACGGCCGTCACCGCATGGCCGGCTTGCAGCAGGTTGAGCACGATCAGGTCGCGGATATCGACCTGGTCTTCGGCAACGAGGATGTGGCTTGGCATGGTGGCGGACTTGCCCCTCAAGTCGGCGGCGGCGCGGCCGTTCTTACACCGAGGTTCTTGCACCGATGTGATCGGGCTGTGATCTTGGGCGAGATTGGCGCGAGATAGGTCTTGCACAGTGTAGCCATCGCACCCGGCCGCACCAGGCCGCACCCGACCGCACCCAACCGCCGCCAACCGCCCCCAACCGCCCCCGAAAGCACACCACCATGCAGACCCAAGCCCACCTCTGCGTCGCCCCGGCGCCGCAATCTTGCGCCGTCAGCTGGGCTGACCTGGCCGCGCACCGCAGCTACTTGGTGCAGTTTGCGCGCCGCCGCCTGATGGACCCGGCGCTGGCTGAAGACCTGGTGCACGACGTGTTTGAAGCCGTGGTGACGGGTCGCGCGGAATTCGGTGGTCGGTCTGCGCTGCGCAGCTGGCTGGTGGCGATCCTGAAGCACAAGATCGTCGACCTGGTGCGCCAGCGCGCCGGCCATGACAGCCTGGACCAGGGCCCCGGTGGTGCGGATGAAGACGGCCCAGCGATGGAATTCATCTGCCCCCAGCCGCGTCCCGAGGAAGTCGCTGAACAGCGCCAGCGTCTGCACCGCACGCTGCGCCGCATTGGCGAACTGCCGGCCACGCTGCGCCGGGTGATCGAACTGCGCGTGCTGCAAGACCGCAGCACCGAAGACGTCTGCCG
>JAYSYB010000614.1:0-2676 GCA_043716775.1 Rubrivivax sp. | reverse complement strand
TGCAATGGTGCCGCCAGGTAAGGCATGAGTCCGTCGGGGTTCTCCACCATCGGGAAATGGCCGAATCCGTGTAGCTCCTGGAAGTGGGCGCCCGGGATTTCCTCGGCCACGCGTCGTGAGTCGCCAGGAGTGGCAGAGTAGTCGTAGTCTCCCGTCAGCAGCCACAGCGGCGTGCGCGTGGTGTCGATCCCGGCGGTGTGCTCGTGCGCGTTGAATTCGTCGCTGTAAAAGGCCAGGTCCCCGTCATACACGCCAGGTGCGGCCTGCGAATAGATCCAGGTGGCATGGTCCCGCCCGGAGGCCGGGCTGCTTGGGCTTAGGAGGGCTTCCACCCAGGCAGCGCTCAGGCGCGCGCCATGCACTTCCGCGTGATTCAGGTACGGCGACCGTCGACCCGGCGAGCAATAGGGCGTCTCCAGCAGGATCGCGCCAGCGAAACGGTCGGGGTGGCGGGCCAGTAAGGGCAGCCCAATGGCAGCTCCCATGGAGCATCCTACGAGCGCCGCGCGCTCGACCTGCATCGCATCGAGGTACCGCAGAACCCAGTCGATGTACTGCGGCTGGTCGAGCCGCCACGTCCAGTTGGGACTGCCCGCAGGCGGGGGCGAGCGGCCATGCGCTGGCAGGTCGAAAGCCAGCAGGCGCCACTGCTCCCGCAACGTCTCCTGCGCCATCAAGCCGTGCCACTGGCGGGCGTCAGCGCCCGCGGTGTGCAGCATCAGAAGGACGGGCGCTGAGGTGCTGCCGCACTCTTCGCTGTACACCCACGTGTTCACCGGGCCTGCCAGCGATAGGTACCTGCCTTGCAGGTGCCGGAGTGCATCAAAGTGGCGCGGCTGATCCGGGCGCGGCACCGCACGTTGGCGCAGCGCGTTCAGTAGGCGCTCCATGAACGGCAGCGCCTGCGCCCAGAGGAGATCACCGGAGTCGATTGTGAATTCCGACGGCCGGCGACGCAGGGCTCCGAACGACTGGTAGCCGATGGCGGGCACTGCCGTGAACACACGCCGCCAGACTTCAGCCGAGGCGCGGCAGACGACGTGGCCGGCTGAGTCCCGACCCGGCCAGAGGGTGATCCGCTCTTCGGTGCCGTTCGGACCCGGATCACTTGATAGCAGCGTCACACCGATTCGACACGCCGCCGCATCGCCCTCGACGGCGGGATCGGTCAGGGCTCGTTCCAATGCGCCTTTTAGTCGGGACAAGTGCATGCAATTCCTCGGGTCCTCCGCGCGGTCACTTGCCGCGACGGGTGCGCGCAGCCGGCCGACCAGCTGCGCGACGTTGTTGTGGGGTAAAGAATACAGATTGTCAGACAATCTGTCAATATTCTTGTCGACGAGATCGGTTTTCGCAACAATTGTGTCTTCATAACGCAAACAGGAGACAGTCGTGAGCCATCCCGCCCGCAACATTTTTCCGCGCCGTCAAGCCCTGAGGGGACTCGCCGCAGTCGGCCTAGCGGGTGCTCTGCCGCTCACGACGTTCTCCCAGCCGAAGCCGGTGAGCATCGGCGTAATCCTTCCGCTGTCCGGGGCGAACGCCCAGTTCGGCATCAGCTCGCGCCAAGGCATTGAACTCGTAGCTGACGAGATTAACGCCACGGGCGGCCTAAACGGCCTGGGCGGCGCCAAGATCAACCTGGTGGTCGCGGACTCCACCTCGGCCCCGACCAGTGCGGCCACTGTGGCGCAACGCATGATCGGCGAGAACGATTGCTGCGCGATCCTGGGTGCGTTTGCGTCCTCGCTCACCCTCGCCATCCAGGAAGTCACTGAGCGGCGGCGCGTGCCGCTGCTCACGATGTCGTACTCTGACCAGATCACGGGGCGAGGCTTTAAGAACGTGTTTCAGGTGACCTCCAAAGGCAGCGCGATCGGCAAGGCCCAGTTCAATTACGCCGTCGAGCTCGCCGGCGGTGTCGGGAAGGTGAGCAATATCGCGATCGTCTACGAGGACACCGCGTATGGCACGTCTACGGCGTCGGGCCTGCGCGATGCGGCGAAGGCCGCGGGCGTGCAAATCGTGATGGACGAGGCTTACCCCCTGGGCATGACGGACGTGACGCCGCTGGTGAACAAGCTGCGCAGCTCGCGGGCGCAGATGGTGTTCCCGGTCTCCTACCTGAACGACAGCCTGCTGATCGTGCGTTCGCTGCGCCAGCAGCGCCTCAACATTCCGATCGTCGGTGGCTCTGCGGGCTATGTGATCCCCGACTTCGCGCAGGCGCTGGGCGACTTTGCCGACGGAGTGCTGTCGATCTGCTCCGCCAATTACGACTTGGACCCGGCGCTCACCGAGCGTTATCGCAAGCGCTACAAGAGCTTCATGGTCCATGAGGCGTTGGAGCATGCAGTCGCCATTGACGTGCTGGCGCAGGCCATCAACCTGGCGAAGTCGTCCAAGTCTGAGGACATAGCGCAAGCCCTGCGCAGCACCACGTTCACCGAGGGCTGGGCCAAGGCAATGACCAACGGCAAGGTGCGCTTCGACGACACGGGCTTGAACGTCCACGCCGAACCAGTGATGGTCCAATGGCAGAAGCGGGAACTCGTCACCGTGTGGCCGCAGAAGTATGCGAAGGGCAAACTGATCACCCGCGCCGTCTGAGGATCGCGAGATGGCGCTTCTCCAAGCCGTCCTCGATGGGTTCATGCTCGGCGGGGTCTACGCAGT
>JAYSYB010000613.1:0-2689 GCA_043716775.1 Rubrivivax sp. | reverse complement strand
TACGCCAGCATGGGCGACGCGCGGCTGGCTGAAGAGAGTTTTCTGCGCGCGCTGCAGCTGGCGCCGAACGAAGGCAATACGATGCACAGCTACGGCTGGTTCCTGTGCCAGGAGCGTCGTTACCCCGAGGCAGAAGTGCAGTTTGAAAAGGCGCTGGCGCAGCAGCAGTATCGCGACGGTGTACGCACCCTTCTGGCGCAGGGCGTGTGCCAGGCCCGCGCGGGGCGCTGGACCGAGTCCGAGCGCACGCTGTCGCGCTCCTACGAACTCGATCCCGCCAACCCGGTGACGGCCTTCAACCTGTCTGAAGTGCTGCTGCGCCGCGGTGAACTGGAGCGCGCCCGCTTCTACGTCCGGCGCATCAACGCGGTGCCCGACCAGGTCAGCTCCCAGAGCCTGTGGCTGGCAGCGCGCATAGACCGTCGCCTGGGCAACTTTGACGCTCTGCAAGACCACGGCCGCCAGTTGCGCGACCGCTTTCCGCAGTCGCCCGAACTGCTGCTTTTTGAGCGCGGCAAGTTTGATGAGTGAAAGCACGCCTGGCGCTGCAAGTGCAGCAGGTGCCGGCGCCATGCTGCGCGCCGCGCGCGAAAAACAGGGCCTGCACATCGCCGCGCTGGCTGCGGCCATCAAGGTGTCGCCGCGCAAGCTGGACGCGCTGGAACATGACCGCTGGCATGAACTGCCCGACGCCACTTTCACCCGCGCGCTGGCGCAAACCGTTTGCCGCACACTGAAGATCGACGCGCGTCCGGTGCTGGACAAACTGCCACCTGCCGCGTCAAGCACGCTTGAGCCGCGCGAGGCGAGTCTCAACGAACCTTTCCGCGAGCGCCCTGGGCGCGAAGAGCCCGGTTTTGCGACCACGGCCGTGCGGCCGATGGTCTGGGGTGCGGCCGCGTTGATGGTGGCGGCGGTCGCGGTGTACCTGCTGCCGGCGGATTTGTGGAGCCGGCTGGTGGCGCCGGCTTCGGTTCTTGCACCGGTAGCCAGGCCAGACCCGGTGATCGCGCCCATCCCGATTGCGGCCTCAGCCGCAATCGGGGGCGTCGCTTCATCGGCTTCGGCTGCACTGGGGGAAACCGTGACCGTCGCCGCTCCGGCTGCTGCTTCCGCGCCCGCCTTCCCCGCGTCCTCCACCCTGACTCCTTTGGCTGTGGTGCCGTCGCCGCAACCACCTGCTGCAGTTGCTGCCGCTGTGGCCCCGGCATTGCCCATGCTGGCTGCGGCAGCCGCCTCGGGTGCGGTGCTACTCCGCACCTCAAAAGCGTCCTGGATCGAAGCGCATGACGCGCGCGGCGCGATCTTGCTGTCGCGCACGGTGCTGCCGGGCGAAAGCGTAGCCCTGGACGGCACCTTGCCCATCCGCATGACGATTGGCAATGCCTCGGCCACGCGGCTGGCCTTTCGCGGCAACGCCATCGATCTGGCGCCGAGTACCCGCGACAATATCGCGCGGGTTGAACTGCAGTGACGCGCTGCACGGATTTCAGCCCCTTGCTCCAGCCTAACCTGGCCCCGCAATGAACGTTCCTGAA
Organism: Rubrivivax sp.; assembly: GCA_043716775.1. Lineage (GTDB taxonomy): Bacteria > Pseudomonadota > Gammaproteobacteria > Burkholderiales > Burkholderiaceae_C > Rubrivivax. Next base: position 1,151 of record JAYSYB010000613.1, on the reverse strand, counting down.
GCCTTCGACATCATCGACGCCGCCGTGCCCGCGCCGCGCCGCTCACGCCAGGCGCGGGTGGTTTGGGGCGACCATGTCGTCACCGTCGGTGGCGACGCGCCGGTGCGTGTGCAGTCCATGACCAACACCGACACGGTCGATGCCGTCGGCACGGCGATCCAGGTCAAGGAACTGGCGCTTGCCGGCTCCGAACTCGTGCGCATCACCGTCAACACGCCCGAAGCCGCGCAGGCCGTGCCCTACATCCGCGAGCAGCTCGACCGCATGGGCGTCAACGTGCCACTGGTGGGTGACTTTCACTACAACGGCCACCGCCTGCTGACCGACCACCCGGACATGGCCGCAGCGCTGTCGAAGTACCGCATCAACCCCGGCAACGTCGGCAAGGGCGACAAGCGCGACCGCCAGTTTGCGCAGATGATCGAAGCCGCCGTGCGCCACGACAAGGTGGTGCGCATCGGCGTCAACTGGGGCAGCCTCGACCAGGAACTGCTGGCCGATCTGATGGACAGCAACGCCAAGCGCAGCCAGCCGCTGGGCGCCAAGCAGGTGATGTATCAGGCGCTGATCCAGTCGGCACTGACGTCGGCAGACTACGCCGCCGAGGTGGGCATGAATCGCGACAACATCATCATCAGCTGCAAGGTCAGCGGTGTGCAAGACCTGATCTCCGTCTACCGCGCATTGGCCCGCCGCTGCGATTACGCGCTGCACTTGGGTCTGACCGAAGCCGGCATGGCCACCAAGGGTACGGTAGCCAGCGCCACGGCGCTGGCGGTGCTGCTGCAGGAAGGCATTGGCGACACCATTCGCGTCAGCCTGACGCCGCAGCCGGGTGAGGCGCGCACCCAAGAGGTGGTGGTGGCGCTCGAGATCCTGCAGTCTCTGGGCCTGCGCACCTTCAACCCCAGTGTCACCGCTTGCCCGGGCTGCGGCCGTACCACCAGCACCACCTTCCAGGTGTTGGCCAAGGAAATCGACGACTTCCTGCGCGCGCAGATGCCGGTATGGAAGGCTCGTTACCCGGGCGTGGAAAACCTGCGCGTTGCGGTGATGGGCTGCATCGTCAACGGCCCTGGCGAAAGCAAGCATGCCGACATCGGCATCAGCCTGCCGGGCACCGGTGAAGCGCCTGCCGCGCCAGTGTTCAT
>JAYSYB010000612.1:0-8273 GCA_043716775.1 Rubrivivax sp. | reverse complement strand
AGCTGACGGCCCAGTTGATCGGCTTCCCGCGCCACCTGAGCCAGCACCCCGGCGGCTTCGTCATCGCGCGCGACGACCTGGCGCAACTGGTGCCCGTGGAAAACGCTGCGATGGAAGGCCGCAGCGTCATCCAGTGGGACAAGGACGACCTCGACACGCTGGGCCTCTTGAAGGTGGACATCCTGGCCCTGGGCATGCTCAGCGCCATTCGTCGCGCGCTTGACATGGTGGGCAGCAAACTCGGCCACACGCTGGCGCTGCATGAAGTGCCACCCGAAGACAAGGCCAGTTACGACATGCTGTGCAGGGGCGACAGCGTCGGCACCTTCCAGGTTGAAAGCCGGGCCCAGATGAGCATGCTGCCGCGCCTGCAGCCGCGCTGCTTTTACGACTTGGTGATTGAAGTCGCCATCGTCCGCCCCGGCCCCATCCAGGGTGGCATGGTGCACCCCTACCTGCGCCGCCGCAGCGGCGAAGAGCCGGCGGACTACCCCAGCGACGAAGTGCGCCAGGCGCTGGAGCGCACGCTGGGCGTGCCGATCTTTCAAGAGCAGGTGATGCAGCTGGCCATCCTGGCCGCTGACTTCACACCCGGTGAAGCCGACCAGCTGCGCCGCGCCATGGCGGCCTGGAAGCGCAAGGGCGGCCTTGACCCTTTCCATGAACGGCTGGTCGGGCGCATGGTCCAGAAAGGTTATGAACTTGAGTACGCCGAACGCATCTTCAAACAGATTCAAGGCTTTGGCGAATACGGTTTCCCTGAAAGCCATGCCGCCAGTTTTGCGCTGCTGGTCTATGTCAGCGCCTGGCTCAAGTGCCACCACCCGGACGCCTTTCTGGCCGCCCTGCTCAACAGCCAGCCGATGGGTTTTTATGCGCCCGCGCAACTGGTGCGCGACGCGCGCGAACACGGCGTGACGGTGCTGCCAGTGGACGTGAACCAGAGCGTGTGGGACTCTGAACTCGAAGGTGCTGACGAGCCGCTGCGCGAAGGCATGGCGGAGCCTTTGCGCAGGGACACGGCGGCATCGCTACGCAGCGACACGGCGGCATCGCTACGTTCTGTGCGCCTGGGCTTCGGCCGCATCACCGGCTTTCGGCAGGACGCTGCCGATCGCATCGTCGCAGCGCGCCGCGAAGCGCCGTTCAACAGCCCAGAAGACCTGTCGCGCCGTGCGCTGCTGGACGCGCACCACCTTGAACTGTTGGCCCAGGCCGATGCGCTCAAGCCCCTTACCGGCCACCGCCACCAGGCCGCCTGGGCCGTGGCCGGCGTCGACACCCGCGCCACGCCCATGCTGCGCCAGACACGCACCCACGAAGCCGCGGCAGAACTGCCCGTGCCTGCCGCCGTCGACACCGTGCTGGCCGACTACCGCGCCACGGGCCTGAGCCTGGTGCAACACCCGCTGGCGCTGCTGCGCACGCAGCTGAATGCTTTCAAGGTGCTGCCCGCCGCCGTCCTGCGCCACTTTCCAAACGGCCGCCTGGCGCGCGCCAGCGGCATCGTCACCCACCGCCAGCGGCCCGAGACGGCCAAGGGCGTCGTCTTCGTGACGCTGGAAGACGACACCGGCTCGGTCAACGTCATCGTCTGGCCCACGGTGGCCGAAGCACAGAGGAAGCCCCTCTTGGCCAGCACGCTGATGACGGTGTTTGGCATCTGGCAATGTGAAGGCGAAGTGCGGCACCTGGTGGCGCGCAAGCTGGTGGACCATTCCGGCTTGCTGCAGGGGCTGGCCGCCCACAGCCGCAACTTTCGCTAACGAACACGCACCACAGACCTGTCGCCGCAATTGCAATTTGTCGCCGCATCTGGCGTTTCACGTTTCATCGCGAGCGGGCGATCGAAACCGAACCGCCTGCATAGGATGGCGGCCATGACAGCCCACGCTTTCAATGCCCGCCCCAGCCCGCCCCAGCCTGCCCCAGCCCGTGTCAGCCTGTGCCAGCGCGGCGCTTCGCCACCCGGCTGGGGCGCCAACGGGCCCACGCCGGCCGAATTGCTTGCGCTGCCTGCCGCCTTTGCCGACGTCCCCATCGACCGCCTGCAACAAGCCCGCGACTGGCTGGCGCAGCAGCCCGACGTGGACGCCTTGCGCGTCATTGTCATGGGCCAGCAACGGCGCGGAATTTGCGTTGCTGGTGGGCGTCAGGATGCCGTGGATCAAGTCCATCGTCGCCATCGTGCCCAGCGACGTGGTCTGGGAAGGCTGGGGCGCGCGCCCAGGCCGGTCGCAGCACCGTCGCGCTGGACTATCGCGACGCGGGCCACTACCTGGGTGGCACCGGCTCGGCGCCGACCACGCAGTACAACGCCAGCTTCATGAAGAGCGGCAGCACCTCCGAAGCCACCGCGCGCGCAGGCCGAGGTCTTCACCACGCCCATGAATTCCTGCTGCGCACGCTGGGCGCGCCTGCTGGGCCGTGACGGCGCACTGAACACCGGCGCACTGAACACTGGCGGATTGCACACCTGCCGCGGCGACAATCGCCGCCATGCAACTTCCCATTGAATGGCTGCCGGCTGAAGGCCCGCCCGAACAGCTGATCCTGCTGCTGCACGGCTGGGGGTCTGACGCCATGGCGATGGCACCCTTGGCGCAGGCCTTGCGCAGCGCCTTCCCGCAAGCCGCCGTGCTGGCACCCGACGCGCCCACGCCGCATGAGCGCGGCGGCGCAGCAGGGCGGCGCCAGTGGTACAGCATCAATGGCCTCACGCTGGATGTCTGGCAAGAGCGTGTGGCCAGCGTGCTGCCGCCGCTGCAGGCCTGGGTGCGGGCGCAGCAGCAGCGCCTGGGCGTAGGCCCGGCCGCGACGGCGCTGGGCGGGTTTTCGCAAGGCGCCATCCTGTCGCTGGCACTGGCGCTGCAGGACGACGGCATCGCCGGCCGCGTGCTGGCTTTTGGCGGCCGGCTGGTGGTGGAACCACTCGCCGCACCGCAACACACCACCGTGCACCTGTTCCACGGTGAAGACGACACCGTGCTGCCGGCCGAAGGTTCACGCCAGGCGCTGCTGTGGCTGGGTGAACTGCAAGGCGACGCCACGCTGGACACCGCCAGCGGCGTCGGCCATGAATTGCACCCGGCCCTGATCGAATGCGCGCTGCAGCGGCTGAAGAGCCACATTCCGCTGCGCACCTGGCAGGCTGCGCTGGGCGCGGCCTCGGCCGATGCGCAAGCGTGATTCGACAACTGAGCAACAACCGAGCGACCACTGAGCGACCACTGAGCACTCAAACCATGCTGTTCCTGCTGTCCCCCGCCAAGACCCTCGACTACGACACCCAGGTTCCGGCTGCCTTGCGCAAGAGGGCCACCGATCCGCTGTACCCCGCAGCGGCCGCAGATCTCATCAAGGTGCTGCGCCAGAAAACGCCAGCGGAAGTGGCTGCGCTGATGGATTTGTCTGACAAGCTGGCCGCCTTGAATGTCGAGCGTTATGCCGCCTGGCAGCCCACTGCCACACCGGCCAACAGCAAGCCCGCCGTGCTGGCCTTTGACGGCGATGTCTACACGGGTCTGGACGCCAGGACGCTGAAGACCGCCGACCTCACCTGGGCCCAGCAGCACCTGGTGATCTTGTCGGGCCTGTACGGCGCGCTGCGCCCGCTGGACCGGCTGCAGCCCTACCGGCTGGAGATGGGCACGGCCTTGCAGACCGCGCGCGGCAAGGACCTCTACGCCTACTGGGGCGACACCGTGGCCGACTACCTCAACACCCGCCAGGCCGATGAAGACAAGCCGGTGGTCATCAACCTGGCGTCGGTCGAATACGCCCGCGTCGCTTTGCGCAAGGCGCTGCGGGCGCGCGTGGTGGAATGTGTGTTTGAAGAAGGCCAGGCCGACGGCAGCCACAAGGTCATCAGCTTCTTTGCCAAGAAGGCACGCGGTTTGATGGCGCGCCATGCGGTGCTGAACCGGGTGCGCAGCGTGCGCGCGCTGCAGGCTTTCAATGCCGAGGGCTACGCGATGGCGCGCGAAGTTTCAACGCCGTCGCGGCTTGTGTTTCGGCGGCCGATGGCGGCCGAGGCTTGAGGAATTTCAAAGACGCGCCCGCTGCGCCAAAATCGCCGTCATGATGGACAAGCTCAGCATTGCAAGCACCCAGGCGGTCACGCCAGAACTCCGCCGCTGGATCATCGACCAGGCTGAAGCGGGTTGCCGCCCGCATGACGTCATCGACGCCATGAAGACCAGCGGCTGGAACGAAGACGTGGCCGTCAAGGCCATGGAAAACACGCTGCGCGAGCACCTGGCCACGCTGCCGGCCGATGCCGATGCAGAAGACTTGCCGCCCGCCACCCCGGTGCCCGGCCCGGCGCTGGATGCCGCGCCGACGCAGCTGGACGTGACCGGCCACCGCATGCAGGTGCTGACGACGATGAAGCACCCGCGTGTGGTGGTCTTTGGCGGCCTGCTGACCGACGAAGAATGCACTGCGCTGATGGCCCTGGCCGCGCCGCGCCTGGCCCGATCCGAGACGGTGGACAACGCCACCGGCGGCAGCGAAGTCAACGCCGCGCGCACCAGCGACGGCATGTTCTTCGAGCGCGGTGAACACGCGCTCATCCGCACGATAGAACAGCGCATTGCCGACCTGCTGCAGTGGCCGCTGGAAAACGGCGAAGGCCTGCAGATCCTGCGCTACCGCCCGGGTGCCGAATACCGCCCGCACCACGACTACTTCGACCCCGTGCACAGCGGCACGCCGCGCATCCTGGAGCGTGGCGGCCAGCGCGTGGGCACGCTGGTGATGTATCTCAACACGCCGGATGGTGGTGGCGCCACCACCTTCCCCGATGTCGGGCTGGAAGTGGCGCCTGTGCGCGGCAACGCGGTGTTCTTCAGCTACGACCGCGCCCACGTCAGCACGAAGACGCTGCACGGCGGCGCGCCGGTGACGGCGGGTGAAAAGTGGGTGGCCACCAAATGGCTGCGGCAGGGCGTGTTTGTCTGACCCGCGCCGCAAGCAGGGCGCCAGGCGCGCTGGGTCAGGCGCCCAGGTCCTGCAAGGCGGCTGATTCCAGGATCTGCACACCCGCTGCGCCTGCTGAAACCGCACGCAGCAGCGCCTGCGCCACGACGGCAGCCTGGACCGGCCGCCAAGCCTTGGGAATGAAGGTTGCCAGCGGGCCGGCCACTGCCAGGGCGATGCGCTCACCGATGCGCTGCGGCTGGTTGAGTGACGCGCGGTCACCGGCCAACAGCGAGGGCCGGGCGATGACGAGCGTGGCGAAGCCAAGGCGCTGCAACTCGTCTTCCACCTCGCCCTTGACGCGGTTGTAGAAGGTGCTGGACTTCGCGCTGGCGCCCAAAGCCGACACCACGCCGAAGCGCCGCACGCCGGCCCGCTGGGCGGCGCGCGCAAAGTGCAGCACGGCGTCGAAATCCACTGCGCGGAAGGCAGCCTGCGAGCCCGCTACCTTGATCGTCGTGCCCAGGCAGCAGAAGGCCGCATCGGCGGTGGGCAAGGGCGGCAGCGCGGCAAAGTCCACCACGTGTTCGCGCAGCAGCGGTCCGGCGGCGGGTGGCGCAGACCGTGCCTTGCGCAGCAACAGGTGCAGCGGGCCAGGCCCTGTCCAGTGGCGCGCTAGTTCGCGGCCGATGAGGCCGGTGGCGCCGGCAAGCAGTGCAGTCATGGTGCGGTCTCCGGCATTGCTTCGATCAGGTCCCAGCGTTTGCCCCAGGGGTCGATGAACGCCACGACGCGACGAGTCAACGGGCCATGCCCGAGAGCTTAGTCGTTCAGCGAAACTGTTCCAGCAGCCTCTCCAGCGTCATCGTGAAAGGCGTGTTCAACGCTGGCATCGTCAACAGCAGGCCGAGCAAGCCCACACCCAGCGTGACCGGAAAGCCGATGGCGAAGATGTTGATCTGCGGCGCCACGCGAGAGATGGCGCCCAGCACCAGGTTGACGAACAGCAGCATCGTCACCAGCGGCAGCGCGATCCACAGGCCCGTGGAGAAGATCTCCGCGCCCCAGCGCTGCGGCTGCACCTGGTGCAGGAAGGCGAAGGGCTCGGGCGCGACCGGGAAGGCGCTGAAGCTTTGCACCAGCGCCGCCACCACCAGCAGGTGGCCGTTGCCAACGATGAAGAGCCAGGCCACCGTGGTGCCGAAGAATCGACTGCTGGCGGTGGCCGTGGCGGCCGACAGCGGGTCGAAGAAGCCGGCGAAGTTCAGTCCCATTTGCAGGCCGATCAGTTCACCGGCAAATTCCACGGCGGCAAACACCAGGCGCACGGCAAAGCCCAGGCTCAGGCCGATGACCAGTTGCTGCACCACCAGCATCAACGCCAGTGGCGAGTCCAGCGCCACCACGGGAGCCAGCGGCAAGCTTGGCTGCGCCGCCAGCGCGATGAAGGCGGCCAGACCAATGCGCACCCGCGTCGGCACGCTGCGGGTGCCCAGCACCGGCAGCGCGGTGAAGAGCGCCAGCGCGCGCAGGAAGGGCCACAGCAGCGGGCTGACCCAGGCCAGCAAGTCGGCTTCGTTGAAGGTCAGCACAGGGGCGCGAAGGCGAGTGCGCGCTAGCCGACAGCGCCCGGGATGCCCTGCAGCGTGCGCTGGATGTAGTCCACCAGCGTGCTCAGCATCCACGGCCCGGCGATGGCCAGCACCGCCACGGCGGCCACGACCTTGGGCACGAAGCTGAGCGTGGCTTCATTGATCTGCGTGGCTGCTTGAAAAATGCTTACCACCAGCCCCACCACCAGCACCACCAGCAGCACCGGCGCCGACACCATCAGCAGCACCCACAGGCCTTCCTGCCCGGCGCCCAGAACGTGTTGTGCATCCATTTGGACAGAAAGGCTAAGTGACGAATGAAGCGGCCAGTGAACCCAGCAGCAGGTTCCAGCCGTCGGCCAGCACAAACAGCATCAGCTTGAAGGGCAGGGCCACGAGCACGGGGCTCAGCATCATCATCCCCAGGCTCATCAGCACGCTGGCGACGATCATGTCGATGATGAGGAAGGGGATGAAGATCATGAAGCCGATCTGGAACGCGCTCTTCAGTTCACTGGTCACGAAGGCCGGCACCAGCACGGTCAAGGGCACATCGGCGCCCTTCACTTCGGCCGGCAGCTTTGCCAGCTTGGCAAACAGTTGCACGTCGCTCTGCCGCGTTTGCTTGAGCATGAATTCGCGCAGCGGCAGCACGCCTTCCTTCAGCGCCTGGTCGACGGCCATCGTGCCGGCGGCATAGGGCGCGTAGGCCTTGTCGTAAATTTTGTCGAAGGTGCCCGACATGACGAAGAAGGTCAGGAACAGCGACAGCCCGACGATCACCTGGTTGGGCGGCGCGGCCTGTGTGCCCAGGGCCTGGCGCAAGAGGCTGAGCACGATGACGATGCGCGTGAAGCTCGTCATCAAGAGCAGCACGGCAGGCAGGAAACTGAGTGCCGTGAAGAAGAGCAGGGTCTGGATCGGCACCGAATAACTGGCGCCGCCGGCGCCCTGGCCGATGATGAGCGGCAGGCCGGACGGTCCCAGACCTGGCCCGGGCCCGGCGCCCGATCCGCTATTGCCAGCCTGCGCCCACGCGCTGCCAGCGATCAGCAGCAGCGCGGTCAGTGCCACCGCGAAAGCGATCAGCGGCCTAGCGCGCATCACCCGCCCCGTGCCCACGCAGACGCGCCAGCAGTTGTGCAAAGGCCGCAGCGGGCGGCGGCGCCGCTGCGTCGCTGGCGACGGCCTGCGGCGCCATCGTGTGCAGCGTGCGCAGGCCTTGCGGCGACACGCCCAGCACCAGCCACAGGCGGTCGTCGCCCTGGCCCACTTCCACCGTCACCAGCTTGTGCTGCGACGACAGCGGCAACACCGCCACCGGCCGCGGCGTGCCGGGCCGCAGCATGCCGCCGCCCATCACCTGCGACCGCTTCAGAAGCCACAACGCCAGCGGAATCAGCGCGATGACGGCGGCAAACCACAGCAGGGAACTGAAGGCAGGTTGCATGAGTGAAGCCGTCAATCAGGTCTTCGACAAGCGGCGCATGCGCTCGCTGGGCGTGACGATGTCGGTCAGACGGATGCCGAACTTGTCGTTCACCACCACCACTTCACCCTGCGCGATGAGGAAGCCGTTGACCAGCACGTCCATCGGTTCGCCGGCCATCGTTTCCAGTTCCACCACCGAGCCCTGGCCCAGTTGCAGGATGTGCTTGATGGGGATGCGCGTGCGGCCCAGCTCCACCGTCAGCTGCACGGGGATGTCGAGGATCATGTTCAAGTCGTTGCCTGCTCCGCCCGGCAGGCCGGCCGGCGTGG
>JAYSYB010000611.1:0-2698 GCA_043716775.1 Rubrivivax sp. | reverse complement strand
CGTAGCCGCGAATCTCTTCCGGGATGCGCGCGATCTCGGCCGCCAGCGTGCGGTTGCCGGCGTTCAGCGTCTTCAGCAATTCGTCGATGCACGACTCGTACTGGTTGATCAGCGCGCGTTCGATCTTGCGCTCAACGCTGCGGCCAAAGACATCCAGCGCCGTGCCACGCAAGCCCTTCATCTTTGCCAGCACACCGAAGGCAGTGCGCACCCACGGGCCGAAGGGCTGCTTGACGAGTTCGCCCTTCTCGTTTTTCTTGGCAATGAGCGGTGGCGCCAGGTGGTGGACGATTTTGTAGTCGCCTTCAAACATTGCAGAAATCTTGTCGGTGAAGGCGCTGTCGGCGTGCAGCCGCGCCACTTCGTATTCGTCCTTGTAGGCCATAAGCTTGAAGAGATAGCGCGCCACCGCCTCGGTCAGCACTGTGCCGCCCAGGGGTTGCTCGGCCGCTTGCACCTTTTCGACAAAGGTCTTGTAGCGCGCCGCATACGCCGCGTCCTGATAGCCAGTGAGGAACTCCACGCGCTTGACCACCATCTCGGCCAGGCCCGTCTTCTTCACGAACTGAATGACCTGCTGGGCCTTGAACATTGCCTGCACCGCAGCCAGGTCGTGCGCGCAGCGCCGGCCCCATTCAAAGGCCGCCTTGTTGTTGTCCACCTGAACGCCGTTGAGTTCGATGGCGCGCATCAAAGCCGCATGGCTGACGGGCACACGCCCCTTCTGCCAGGCGTAGCCCAGCATCAGCGGGTTCGTGTAGATGCTGTCGCCCAGCATCTGCACCGCCACCTGTTCGGCATCGAAAGCGCCCACCAGCGCGTCGCCCACACTGGCGCGCACGGCGGCTTCGCAGTTGCCGCCCGGAAACTGCCATTCGGGGTTCTTGACGAAGGCGGCGGTTGGCGTGCCGTGCGTGTTCAGCGCCACATAGGTGCGGCCCTGTTGCATGACGGTGAGCGTGTACTTGGCGGCGCCGACGATGCTGTCGCAGGCGATCACCAGGTCGGCCTGCGCCGTGTCGACCTTGGTGGTGAAGATGGCGTCCACGCGGTTGGCAATCTGGATGTGGCTCCAGGTGGCGCCCCCCTTTTGCGCCAGGCCGCCAGCGTCTTGCGTGACGACGCCCTTGCCGTCCAGGTGCGCGGCCATGCCCAGCAGCGAACCGATGGTGATCACGCCGGTGCCGCCGACACCGCCGACAACGATGCCCCACGCCTTTTCCGCCACCGGCAGGATCGGTTCTGGAATGGGGGGCAGGCCGCTCAAGTCACCTTTCTGCGCTTTCTTGGGCTTCTTCAACTGCCCACCTTCGACGGTGACGAAGCTTGGGCAGAAGCCCTTCACGCAGCTGTAGTCCTTGTTGCAGCTGTTCTGGTTGATGCGGCGCTTGCGGCCGAATTCGGTTTCGACCGGTTCGACGCTGAGGCAGTTGCTCTGCACGCTGCAGTCGCCGCAGCCCTCGCACACCAGCTCATTGATGACGACGCGCTTTTCGGGGTCCACCATCTTCCCGCGCTTGCGGCGGCGGCGCTTTTCCGTCGCGCACGTCTGGTCGTAGATGATGACGCTGGTGCCTTTGATCTCGCGGAACTGGCGCTGGATGGCGTCGAGCTCGTCGCGGTGGTGCACCGTGACACCACTTTCAAGCGTGATGCCGTCGTACTTCTCGGGCTCATCGGTCACGATCACCAGCTTGGCCACGCCTTCGCTGACCAGGCTCTTCATGATCTGCAGCACCGAATGACCTTCAGGTCGTTCGCCCACCTGCTGGCCGCCGGTCATGGCGACGGCGTCGTTGTAGAGCACCTTGTAGGTGATGTTCACGCCCGACGCGATGCTCTGCCGGATGGCCAGGCTGCCGCTGTGGAAGTAGGTGCCGTCGCCCAGGTTGGCGAAGACGTGCGTGTCTTTGCTGAAAGGCGCCTGGCCGGTCCAGGCCACGCCTTCGCCGCCCATCTGGCTGAAGGTGCTGGTGCTGCGGTCCATCCACACGCTCATGAAGTGGCAGCCGATGCCGGCCATCGCGCGGCTGCCTTCTGGCACGCGGGTGCTGGTGTTGTGCGGGCAGCCGCTGCAGAACCAGGGCGCGCGGTCGCCGGTGTCGGTTTTGAGTTCGATGAGTTGGCGTTCGCGCGCCGTCACCACCGCCAGCCGTTCGTCCATGCGCGCAAAGATGTCGGCAGGGATGCTGCCGTCGCGGCCCAGCTTCTTCAGCCGCTTGGCGATGGCCTTGGCGATGATCGCCGGCGTCAGGTCGGCCTTGGCGCGCAGCAGCCAGTTTTCGCTCGGGTTGGGCATGCTCCATTCGCCGCCCGTGTTGTCGCCCTCGGGTTCGTCGAACTTGCCCAGCACGTTCGGCCGCACGTCGGCGCGCCAGTTGTAGAGCTCTTCTTTCAACTGGTATTCGATGACCTGGCGCTTTTCTTCGACCACCAGGATCTCCTGCAGCCCCTGTGCAAAGTCGCGCGTGATGGTGGCTTCCAGCGGCCACACCACGTTGACCTTGTGCAGGCGGATGCCGAGCGCGCGGCAGATGTCGTCGTCCAGCCCCAGGTCGGCCAGCGCCTGTCGCGTGTCGTTGAAGGCCTTGCCGCTGGCGATGATGCCGAAGCGGTCGTGGTGGCTTTCGATGACGTTGTGGTTGAGCTTGTTGGCACGCACGTAGGCCAGCGCGGCGTACCACTTGTGGTCCATCAG
>JAYSYB010000062.1:0-7427 GCA_043716775.1 Rubrivivax sp. | reverse complement strand
TGGCCATGGCCTGGCGTGCTGTCAGCCCGGCGGGCAACGGCACCAACCAGTCGGCTTTGACGCGCGCCTTCTGCGCCAGCCCGCCGGAGTGCGATTCACCAACGCCATAGCCGTTCAGCAGCACCGCGTCGCCCCGCTTGAAGCGCGCATCGTCGCTGGCTTCCACGGTGCCGGCGAAGTCGATGCCAGCGTGCAGCGGAAATTTGCGCACCACCGGCGCTTTGCCCGTGAGCGCCAGACCGTCCTTGTAGTTGATGGTGCTGTAGGCCACGCCAACCGTCACGTCGCCGGCGGGCAGCGCGCTGTCTTCCACCTCTTTCAGCGTGGCGCGGTAACCGCTGTCGTCTTTGTCGATAACGATCGCTTTGAACATGGTGTCTCCTCGTTGCCCCCGGTCGGTAGGCCGCCAGTTTGACACGCGCAAATGGTTATCCGCTGCGCCGCAAGAATGTCCTCTTCGCGCGATCAACCCTGATGTTCCCCGCGCAGGGGCTGTGCATGTGCAGGGTGTGGAGCAAGGCAGCGGCTGTCTTGTTGAGCCGGTGTGCGGCGCGACCCATGAATCGCACCACAGCGCCTGCAGCCGAAGGGGCCGCATCACCAGGCCGCCAGCAGCAACTCTGAAGGTTGCGCAGGATCATCGGCGTCCGTCACCAGGGCCAGATTCGTCTGCCCGCCATGCCGCTGCAACGCCAGGCCTTCGACCTTGACCGCGCGATCCAGCCTGCGCAGCGCCACGAGCGCGCCGTTGCTGTCGATGTGGCCGATGGCTGACCCCACGCAGGCGCCGTCGGCCACGGCGTTGGGTGTGGCCTCGGCCACGGCGCTGAACAGGAAACCGCCCCCAGGCAGCGCGGCGCCGTCGGTGAAGGCCAGTTGCACGCCGTCGATGAAGCCGAGATCGTGCGTCTGCACGGCCTGCGGTTCAAGCGTTGCCGAGCGGCCATCGACAAGGGCCTGCAGCACGCTGAGCGGGTAGGTCACGCTGGCGCTGGGCTGGCCGCCAACGCCGCGGTTCAGCAGCAGCCATTGTGCGCCAGTGATGAAAGACGCTTCGATGTTGATGGCGCCCAGGCGCTGTCGCAGCACGGCGTACAGCGCTGCCAGGTCAAACGGGATCACGGCGTCGGTGGGCTCGCCGTCAGGCCGCAATGGCATCAGCACCGCGCTGTCGCGCCGCCGTTTGGAACCCGAACCCAGGGCCACCAGCGCGCTTTGCTGGCGGCCCCGCGCGGGCAGCAGCAGCAGCGATTCGAAGTCGGGTTTCACGCGCTTGCGCTGCGCCGTATCCGCCGGCAGCGCACCGCCGCGCACACGGTGCAGCTGGCCGGGTGAATCGCGGTCGCGGAAGACCGCCAGGTGGTGTTCGTCGTCGCCCATCACATAGGCGCGGCCATGGGCACACACCAGGCCACTGGCTGCGGCCAGGTGCGGTTGGCCGCGCGGGTGGTCCCGCGGGTTCAGCGTCAGCGGACGCAGCAGGCGCACCTTCATAGGCCTTGCGGGCATTGGCGCCACACCGCGTCGTCCAGGTAGAAGGCCTTGTCCATCGTCTGCGCGGCGCTGACGTCGGGGTCGACATGAAAGCGCTGTTCAGCCATGGTCGGTGTCTTCCGGCAGCCGTAGCACGAAGCCGCCTTCGGCCACGATGCGGCCGTTGATCTGCACCGCGATGCCGTGGCGGCCGGCGTGGTAGCGGCGCGTGGTGATGAGCCGCATCGAATGCCGCTTCTCGAGCGTCACTTCAGCACCTGGCGGCAGCTCGATCTGCCAGCCCTTGAAGACCTTGGGGCTGGTGCCGCCGTGGGCCTTGACGTGGTGCACGACATAGTCGATCACGAGCCTCTGCGACTGTTTCGCGCTGGATTGCAGGTGCAGCCTGATCGTCACTTGGCCACCCAGGGCCACACGCGCCGGCGCCACCGTCAGCGTCGCGCTGCCCTTGAAAGTGCCACCCAAGCCCCAGGCCTTCAGCACCTGCGCGTCGCCGGCCTTGATGAGCGTGCGGCTGGCGTGGCGCAGCAGCGCGCGGCGGGGTGCGGGTGCTTCAGGCAGGTGTTCGCGCAGCCACTGCGCGACGCGTTGCGGGTGATCCTTGGCAATGTCGTTCAGGTGATTGGCGACGCTGCGGCGGACGTACTCGCTGGGGTCGTCCTGCAGCGCCAGCAGCAGCGGCAGCGTGGCTGAGGGGTCGGCGATCAGGCTCTTCAGTTGCGGGCCCCAAGGCAGGCGCGGGCGGCTGCCTTCGCTGACCAGGCGGCGCACGTGCGGGCTGTCATCGGTCACCCAGCGCTGCAGCGTGGCGAAGGCAAGGGCAGGGTGCTGATGGATGAAGGGCCGGATGGCAAATTCGGCCGTGAAGCGTTGCGTCAGCGCGTGCAGGGCCTGCAGTGCCACAGCGGGGTCTTGTTGCCCGTGGCGGGCGATGTACTCGCCCACGGGCCACAGAAACCAGCCTCGCAGGCCCTGCTGCAGGCCTTGCAACTGCGCCATTTGCTTGCCGGCCTCGGCGGGCGCCAGCGCGTCCGTCAACGCCTGCGCGGCGGTGCAGAAGTCGCTCGGCAGCGTGGCTTCCAGCGCGGCGCAAATGTGCATTGCGCGGGCCTTCAATTCCAGCGCGTCCAGGCCGGTGCTGGCAAGCTGTTCGAAGTGCCGCGCGTCAAAGGTTGGCGTTGTGCGTTTCAGGTGCACGGCAGCCTGGCGCACAAGGTCCGCGTTGATCAGGTTCTTGAAGGGCTCGGCCATGGTTCAGTTCAGTCGCACCGGCAGGTGCTTCAGCCCGCGGAAGCGCACGCGCCGGTCGCGTTCTGCCACACCCGCCGCGTCGATGCGCGGGTAGCGCGCCAGCAGCCCAGCGATGGCGATGCGCGCTTCCAGCCGCGCCACGTTCATGCCCGAACAGGCGTGCGCGCCTTGCCCGAACGCCAGGTGGTTGTTGGGCTTGCGCGCAATGTCCAGCATGTCGGGTTCGGCAAAGGCCGTGGGGTCGCGGTTGGCCGCGCCAATGGCCAGCGTGATGAAGGTGCCGGTGGGCAAATCCTGTCCGCTGAAGCTGAGTGGGGCGGTGCTGAGCCGGTTGTTCAGCTGCAGCGGGCTTTCAAAGCGCAGCAATTCTTCGACGGCCGTGCCGATCAGCGCCGGCTCGGCCACCAGCCGGTCCAGCTGGCTGCGGTGGTGCAGCAATGCGTGCATGCCATTGCCGATGAGGTTGGTGGTGGTTTCGTGGCCTGCATTGAGCAGGAAGATGCAGTTGTGCAGCAGCTCGGTTTCGCTGAGCGCGCCTTCGCTGTCGCCCTGCAGAAGCCGCGTCAACACGTCGGCTTCCCGGTCGCCCGGGTGACGGCGCCTGTCTGCCACCAATGTCCGAAGGTAGTCCATAAATCCCAGCACCGCCGCATTGGCGCGCGCCAGCAGCGCGGGTGCAGGGGCTGGTTCAAGCGCGGACAGTATCGCCAGTGACCAGCCGCGCAGTGGCGCGCGGTCGGCATGCGGCACGGCCAGCAGGTTGCCGATGACTTCCACCGGGATCTGCGCCGCAAAGTGCTCCACCAGGTCGGGCTGCGCTGCGTCAGCCAGGCGGTCCAGCAGGCCCTCCACCAGCGCCGTCACGCCCGCGTCCATGCGCGCAATGGCGCGCTGGTTCAAGGCGCCCACCAGCAACCGGCGCACGCGGGTGTGCAGTGGCGGATCTTTGAAGACGAGGCTGCTGGTGTGGTGTTCGAAGATGGGCGTGCCGGCGCCGAGCCGTGGCGCAAATTCACGCTGCTTGTCGCTGCTGAGGTGCGCGCTACGGTAGGCGGCCAGCACGTCACCATGGCGCGTCAGCAGCACGCTGCCGGGCGTCAGCGGGTGCACGGGGCGGTGGCGGCGCAGCGCCGCGTACAGCGGGTACGGGTCGTCGATGAAGCCGGCCGGGGGTGCGGTCAGGCTGAAGCCGTCGGTCAGCGTGGCGTCGTCGTCCATGCTGCATCGTAGCGGTGGGGCGCCCTATATTTGCCGCATGGATGACGACCTGCCCCCCGTGCAGACGGGCCCCACCGCGTGGTTTGGCCCCGAGATGGCGGCGCAGCGTGATGACTGGATCGAAGCGCTGTCACCAGCCGAAGTGGGCGAGGTCGAAGCCGCTGCGCGCCTGTTATGTCGCCGACAAGCCGATATCACTGCGCTCACCGTGCAGGACTTCCCGCTGCCCACGCTGGCCCCGCGGCTGGCGCGCATCCGCCACGACGTGCTGCGCGGCCGCGGCTTCGCGCTGCTGCGCGGCTTGCCGGTGCAACGGTGGCCGCTGCCACTGAGCGCCACTGTGTTTGTTGGCATCGGCAGCCACTTCGGCAACGCCGTCAGCCAGAACGCCCAGGGCCATGTGCTGGGCCACGTGCGCGACATGGGCCTGCGGTCTGACGACCCGAACGTCCGCATCTACCAGACCGCAGAACGCCAGACCTTCCACACCGACAGCTGCGACATCGTCGGCCTCTTGTGCCTGCAGACGGCGCGCTCGGGCGGCGATTCGGCCGTGGTGTCGTCCAGCACGCTGTGGAACCAGTTGCGACAGCGTCGGCCCGACCTGGCCCGGCTGCTGCTGCAGCCCATGGCCACGGACCGCCGTGGCGAAGTGTCGGCTGGCGCAGAACCTTACTTCTCGATCCCTGTCTTCAACTGGTTTGCGGGCCAACTGTCGGCGATCTACCAGCGCCAGTACATCGACTCCGCGCAGCGCTTTGCGCAGGCGCCGCGCCTGACGCCCGCGCACATTGAGGCGCTTGACCTGCTGGACGAGCTCAGCAACGACCCCGCCTTGCACTTTCTGATGACGCTGCAGCGTGGCGACATCCAACTGGTCCACAACCACACTCTGCTGCATGACCGCACCGCCTTCTCCGACTGGCCCGACGCAGAACGCCGGCGCCACCTGCTGCGGCTGTGGCTGGCGCCGGCCGATGCGCGCCCCTTGCCTGCGGTGTTTGCGCAGCGCTACGGCAGCCTGCAGCCGGGTGCCCGTGGGGGTGTCGAGCCGGCAGAGGGCCGCCGGGTGGTACCGCTGGGTGTGCCGCTGGACGTGTCGCTGGGTATGCCGTTAGATCTGCCGCTGGGTGTGCCCCTGGGTGTGCCGATCAAGGGCTGAAACGCGGCTGAAACCCGAATGAAGCCGGCGAAACCGGCCAGACGGGTGACGCGGCCCAACCCCCCCGAATGGGCCCCCCGTGCCTGAGGGGGTTTGTGAATGCATCACCTTCCAGGCGTGAAGCATGACCTGTCCAATAGCGATCTCCGCCGGGAAACTCGCCCCGCGTTGCAGATCAAGCAGCGCAGCAACCGCCGCAAGGACTCTAGACCGTGAACCAACCGACCCAAAACACTTCAACCAATGCCCAGCCCTATGTGCGTCGCAGCCACTTCGAAGTGGAACCGGCCGCCTTCGCGCTGGCGTTGATTGCGGTGGTGGCGTCCATCAGCTTGTGGAACCCAGCGCCGTCGGCGGAGCAGTTTGCCCCCGCTGAAGCCACGCGGACCGTGGCGCAAGCGCCCAGCCGCTGATACCCCCTCGGCCCTTTGAGGGCCAGCAAATCGCGCCGGCTTGAGCCGGCTTTTTTTCGTCCTGACCAGGCAGGCCGCCTGATGGCATGGCGCTGCACAACACATGAAACAGGCAATGGCACGGTGGTGAAACAGCCCGGCCCAACACTGCAGCTATCGCCACAAGCCCAGGGACGCAAGGTGTTTCCATTCGACATCCAAGCTGCTGATCCGCAGCCCAGCCAGCCGCTGCGGCAACCCGCCCCGGAGCCTGCGGACGTGCTGCGCGAAGCCGAAGCCCACCAAGCGCTTGCCGATCTGTTCCCGCACCTGCAGCTGAGCGCCCTGCGCGCGATCCAGGACCTGTTCCCGCTGAAGGCTGCGCGCAACGCCGTCTGGCATTGAAGGCTTGACGCTGAAGGGCCCGGGCCAATCGGGCTGATAGGGCTGCAGCGGGCTGATAAGCTCGCCCGCCTATGTTCACCGGCATCGTTCAAGGCGTGGCCACGGTTGTGCAACTGCAGGACCGCCCTGGTTTGCGCAGCTTCACTCTGCAATTCACGGCTGGCTTTTGCGAAGGCCTGGCACCTGGCGCCAGTGTGGCGGTGGACGGCGTTTGCCTCACCGTCACCGCACTGCGCAGCAGCAACACGGCGGACTTCGATGTGATGCAGCAGAGCCTGTCGCTCACGACGCTTGGGGCCTTGCAAGCGGGCAGCCGCATCAACGTTGAACGTGCAGCCAAGGACGGCGCTGAAATCGGCGGTCACCCGCTGTCCGGCCACATTGACTTCAAGGCCACGGTGGCTGAAGTCCGCCGCCCTGAAAACAACCATGTGCTGCGCATGGCGGTGCCTGCGCCATGGATGCGCTACGTTTTTGCCAAGGGCTACATCGCCATCAACGGCGCCAGCCTCACGGTGGCTGAAGCGCAGCGTGAAGCCGGCGGTGCGGGCTGGTTTGATGTCTGGTTGATCCCGGAAACGATGCGCATGACCACCTTCGCCGACAAGACCGAGGGCGCGCCGCTGAACATCGAGATCGAAAGGTCAACGCAAGTCTTTGTGGACACCGTGCGCGACGCCATCGACGAGCGCCTGGGCGCCCTGCAGCCGGTGCTGGAAGCGCTGCTGCGCGACAAGGGCATCAGCCTGGACGACTTGGCGCGGCCGCCGGCGCGTACCGTCCTGCCGGCAGCGTAACGGGCCCCTGCCCGCGCCAACGGCCGTATAAACCGCCGTACAAACCGCCGTGCCAACGGCCGCACAAACTCCCGTGCCGCGCCCCGCTACGGAACCTTCGATACCAGGCATGCGGGTCGCGATAGCGTCATGGCCCGGTCGCTACATCGACCACAAAACTGACCTGGCCTGAAGCGCTTGGCAAGAGTGAGCCGGTCAAGGTCCACTCGATCGCACCGGTCGCGCCGACCGCCGGGCTTCCGGTAACGCTGCACGCGGTGAGCCCCGCTGCCAACGGTGGCAGGCAAGCCGCACCGAAAAAGCGTGTGAGTGCGGGTGTGATGTCGTTGATGCGGATCGAGGTGATCGCACCGCTGCCCTGGTTGGTGAAGGTGATCGTGTAGACGATGCGGCCACCCGGCAGCGGCGTCGCGTTGTCCTGGCTCTTCACCAGCGACAGTCCGGCACCACCGCCACCGCCCACGGTCGTCAGGTCTTCATTCGTCAGCGTCACCGACAGCGCTGGGCTTGCATTGGTGTAGCTGAAGATCGCTTGCAGCGTGGCCAGGTTTTGCGCGGCCACGGGCGCGCCTGCTGGCACCATGACCTTCACGATCAGGCACACCGGCATGCTCGCCGTCGTGGTGATGGCCGTGCTGATGACGCCTTCGCCGGCGTCGAGCACGCCATTGCAGTTGGCGTCGCGCAGCAGGGTCTGCGGCCAACCCG
>JAYSYB010000610.1:0-2701 GCA_043716775.1 Rubrivivax sp. | reverse complement strand
AGCGCGCAGGCTTGGCGCGGGCTCAAGAAGTGCTCACAAGGGAAAACGCGGCGACAACAGCGGTGGCCGATGAGCAGGCGCTGGCTATTCAAAAACGGCTGGGCCCTCTTGTGGCGACCTTGGAGCAGAACGCGGTGACTCGCAAGACGGTAGACGAGTTGGCTGCCGAAACCCGTGCGTTGCTCAAGCCCTTGCCCCAGGTGTCTCAGCCTTTGGCGGAGGCCAAAAAGGCGGTGGCTGCGCTTGTCGAAGGCGTACCTCCAGAAAAGCGTTTGTCGGAGCTTAAGGGCTATGTCGACATTGCCCGCAAGAGCTTGAGTGACGCCAAAGAGAAGTTGAACGCCCCGGACCCGGCGGCGTCGGCTGCTGGGACTTGAGGCAGCACTGGAACAACATCTCGGTTGAACAACTCGACTGAACAAACACGTTAACCGGAGCCTCCCATGGACATGGAATTTGCGCAGCTCATCAGTCTGTTTCGGTACGCAGAGAATGCCCTCATCGTTGAGCGCAATTACTTTGACTCCAAGGCTGACGACCCTTTCACTGACACGGCCGCACGATTGGAAGCAATGACGGCCATGACGCTGTTGGACGCCAAGTTGGCGGAACTGCGTAGCAAGAAGGACAACATCATCGCGGCACACAGCGGCGGGACCTTTCCTTCGCCGTCGGCGGAGCTGCTCTCGAAGGTACACGCGGCGGCTGAAAAGCTGAGCAAGGCGTTGACGGAGGCGGCCAACGCCAAGGCAGCGGTACTGGCTGCGGCTGATTTCTTTGGCGTGGTCGGCGCTATTGGGACAAGCTGAGCTTTCTTGCCCCGCAAGTATTGGCCGAGGTGACTCGGCCATTTTCGTTTCTGGAGGGACAGCGAAATGAATCGACCCTGGTCTAGTAGATAGTCGGCCCTGCGAAATTCAAACCGCCGCTGCGAAGCGTTGTGACCTGACTGTCGCCAAGCGCAATGGTGCCGTCCTGGTGGTGGTATGTGCGGGCTTCGACGACGCCAGCAGCGCCGCCAGCAGGCCGACGACACACACGACCACCGCAGACAAGGCGCAAAAAAGCCCTTGCAGGCCCAGGCGGACGATGGCCCGCAGCAGCCAGCGGATGTTGTAGCCCGCCGCGCAGCACAACGCATGCAACGCATCGCCCACCGCACCCTGCAGCCAGCACCGATCCATGCGGTGGTCGGCCTTGGTGTGGCCGATCAGCGGTTCGATGGCTTGTCGCCGTTTGAGCAGGCGCTTCTCGTGATCGCTGAGCGACTTGTACTTGCCGCGGTGGATGATCTGCACGCCCGGGTTGTCGGCGTCCACGCCCCTGTAGCCCAGGTCGACGATGACCTGCTTGGGCGAGCGCCCCAGGTCTTGCAGCAAGTTGGTGGTCTGCTCCAACTGGGCACTGAGGACATGGCCGTCGTACGGGTTGCCAGGGAAGCTGCGCGCGCCGACCATCAAGCCCTGCTTGTGGGTGACCGCCAGGCTGACCTTGACGCCGAACTCGTAAGGGTTGCGCGCCTTGCCCTTCGAGATGCACTCGACCTCCGGGGCATGCAGGGCGTAGAGCTTGTTCTTGGTGTTGCGCTGCTGGGTGCGGATGCGCTCGGCGCGCTCCAGCCACATCATGAGGTCGCTGACCGCCTTGGGGCTGGCGGCCTCGTGCGCCGGGGCGCCACCGGCGGCCACCGCAGCCTTGTCGGCATCCAGCTTGCGCTGCACCTCGCGCATCACCACCCCCAGGATCGTGCGCTGGCGCTTGACCGTCTTGCGCAGACGCTTGAACTGCTTGGCGTGGGCGTAGCCGCCTGCCTGGCGCCGCAGCGTCTTGCCCTCCTGGGCATAGGTCTGCTTCAAGCTGATGCCGGCTCGCTGGGCCGCACTCACCACCTTGTGGCGGGCGATCTCCAGCAAGCGGCTGTCCACAGGGTGGGCGATGGCCTTGGACTGCACGGTCGAGTCGACGATCACGCGTTCCAGATCGGCCGGCAGCACCGCCTTGATCTGCACCGCGCATTCGATGGTGGCTTTGAACAACTGCTCGATGCCGTCCTCGCCCAGCAGGCGGCGGAAGCGGCCAATCTGGGTGGGGTCGCACGGCAGGCGGGGCTCGTAGTAGTCCATGCCGCTGAAGAACTGCCAGACGACGTTCTCGGCCCAGCGCTCGACGAGTTCCTCGTCGCTCAAGTTGAAGCTGTTCTTCAAGTACAGCAGGCTGGCCATCAAGCGGATGGGCAGGCGCGGGCGGCCGGCCGGGTTGACCCCGCCGCCGAACTCGCTGTCGTAGGCCCCCAGCAGATCCATGCCGCGAAGCCGCTTGGCCGGCAGCACCTGGCGCGCCAACTTCGGCGCCACCGCCGCCTCGATCGCGGCCCACGGCAGTCGCGTGGCCAGCACCGCCAGCGGGTGCTTCAAATCGATCATCGCGTCCAGCCGGGCGCGGAAGAAGTCGTCGGTGGCCATCGGCAACGGGTCCTCAATCCCTCAAGAATTGAGGCCGATTAGATTGAATCGCGGCGGATCTGACCATCGTGATTAGCCAGAAAGTCATGTCAAAACAACGAGTTAGGAGTTTTGCAGGGCCGACTATCAATCGTATCCGTGGCCTGCTCAGCGAGTTTGGCATCGTGCTGCCGCCCAAGGCAGAGGTGGTGCGGCAAGAGGCGCGCAATCATTTGGAAGACCTGCCCGGCTACGCCAAC
>JAYSYB010000609.1:0-2705 GCA_043716775.1 Rubrivivax sp. | reverse complement strand
TTGAGTTGATGAACCTTGCCGTCGTGGCCCACGATGGCCATGCCGATGGCCGCGTGGGTGAAGGCTGCGGTGAAGCGCTGCTGGTTCAGCGCTGCTTCGTGCTCGGCTTCAGCAACGCGCGCTTCCTGGGCCTGGAAGTCGGCCTCGTGGCGCCGAATCGAGAAGTGCATCAACGCCACTGCCGCCGCCGTGACGGCAGCCGCGACGGCAAACACAGCGGGGCCGAACTGCCGTGCATTCATCGCCAGCACACCGGCGATGGCCGCCGCCAGCAGGTAGACCGCACCCACCCAGCCATAGCCCTGGATCCAGTCGCGCAAGGACAAGCGCCGGTTGTTCTTGGCCGCCACCACCGCCAACAGCGGCAGCGTGGTGCCGGCAAAGTAGGGCAGTGCCAGCGCGCACAGCGCCGCGAAGCCGGCGGTGCCCGGCATCCAACCGGCCGCCACCAGCGCCTGCTGCGCGGCGTCGGCGCCCAGACCGCACAGCATCATCGCAAACGTTGCCGTGGCGGGTGTGCTGATGCGACTGCTCAGCCGCTTGGACGAACGCAACACGCCCACCAGGCCTTCGGCACCGGCGGCCAGCGCCGCAGCCGGCGCGCCGTGCAGGGCGAGAAGCCCGAAGATGAAGATGTCGGCCACGCCGATCGAGTACTTGGTGCGCGGGATGTGCACCGGAAACAGCGCCGCCAGCACGACAAAACCGATGGCCACCACGACTTGCGCCAGCGCCGGCAGAGGCAACGCGGCCAGCCGCAGCAGCGCCCAGACGGCAGACAGCAGACCCGCCGTCGCCAGCAGCAACCACAGCCCGGTGGCGGTGGCGTTGTAGTCGAACAGGTGGCGCTGGGCAAAGCGCACCCACACGCTGGTGGGTGCGCCCGGAGTCCCTGGCTGTTCGGTGGCGGGCGGGGGCGTCATTGCCTTGTTATCGACCGATGACCGCCCGCATTAAGCCGCGCAGGACGTGTTGCCTGCGGCTTGTGGCTCAGGGCTCAGGGCTCAGGGCTCGCCCAGCGGGCCGCCGACAGTCTGGCCCAGCGGGTCGGCCAGCGATTCGCTCAGGATGAAGCCTTCACCGAGGATGAATCCTTCACCCAGGATGAAGCCCTCAGCCAGGATGAAGCCACTGCCCAGCGTGAGGCCCTCGCTGAGGATGAAGCCTTCCGCCAGGATGAAGCCCTCGCCGAGAATGAAGCCACTGCCCACCAGGCGCTGCTGGCCCAGCGTCAGGCCCTCGGCCAGGATGAAGCCTTCGCTGAGGATGAAACCGCCGCTCAGGACCCGGCCGCCGCCGGCGTCCACGCTGCGCGCCAGACTGGCCGTTGGCGTGAACAGCCCCGTGCCCCGTGCGGCCGAGTTGCTGCCGGCCAGGGCGTCTAGCAACACAACCTGCGGTGTCAGCAGCGCCTGCGCCGAGGCGTTGGTTTCCACCACCGCCAGCGGCACCGTGTTGGCCTCCATGCTGCTGCTGGCGCCGATGTACTGCACGGTGTTGCGCAGCGCCACTTGGCGCACCCATGTCAGGCCCGGATCGTAGATGGGCTGGAAGGTGGTGAAGAGCGCGTCGCCACTGACCAGATGGCTGCCACCAGCAAACACGATGCGGCCCCAGTTGAAGGTCTGTCCCTGAAGGGTCGAGTACGGCAGCGGCAAGGTCTTGCCCGGCGCCAGCAGGCCAGCGCCGGACTTCAGCGTGCCGGCAGCCAGGGCGCTGCCGACATCGGTGCGCAGCGCCTGCGCCAGCCGCACGGCGCCTTCGATGTTGAGCTGTCCGGCACCTTGTTGCAGCAGGTTGGCGCCGGCCAGGGGTTGCGCCGTGTACTGCAGGATGGCCTTGATCAGCGGTGGCGTCAGACCCGGGTTGACTTGCAGCAGCATCGCTGCCGCGCCGGCCACGGCCGGGGCCGCCACCGACGTGCCGCTCAGGCGCATCAACTCCTGGTTCAGCTTCTGCGGCGCGCCGGTGTCCAGCATCAGCGCTGGGTACAACGTGGCCAGCAGGTTGCCGGTGGGCGCACTCTGGTTGTGCTGGTTGGCCACTGCGCCAAGCAGGCGGTTGCCCGGCGCCACAAGATCAGGTTTGAGCACGTTGTCCACCCACACGCTGCCGCCCGAAGCCAAGGCACGGCCTCGCGAAGGGCCGCGTGAGCTGAAGCCCGTCATGATGTCGTCGCTGCGCACGGCGCTGGCCTTGGAGTTGGCAGCCCCCACCGTGATCACCGAGGGTTCGATGCCCGGCGAGCCCACGGTGCCGTAGACCTCGGCACCGGCCTCGTTCTTGCCCGCATTACCCGCAGCGGCCACGACCACGATGCCGGCGGCCACTGCACTGCGCGCGGCGCGTGCCAGCGGATCGACCAGGAACGAGTCGGTCGAGTTGGCAGCCAGGCTCATGTTGATGACCCGGATGTTGAGCAGCCGGGACCGCTGGATGACCCAGTCGATGCCCGCCAGCACGTCGGCCATGTTGCCCACGCCCTTTTCGTTGAGCACGCGCACGTCGTACAGCGCAGCGCCCGGCGCCACGCCGCTGGAGTCTGGCGTCTGGTAGGACGCCGAGCCGGCCGCGATCGAGGCCACGTGCGTGCCGTGTCCGTACGGGTCGGGCAGCAGCGCCTGGGGCGCCACCTTGGCCAGTTCGGCGGGCAGCGTACTCATCCTGTCAAAGCGCGTCAGCGTGCTGCCCGCGCCACTCACGTC
>JAYSYB010000608.1:0-2707 GCA_043716775.1 Rubrivivax sp. | reverse complement strand
TGGTGGCCCAGGTCGGGGCGAGCCATTGGCACACCGTGGTGATCGACGAGTGCCACCGGCTTGCCGCCGACCGCTTCGACGCCTTCGCCAGCGCCATCCGGCCTCGCCAGTTGCTGGGGCTGACGGCCACGCCAGAACGCAGTGATGGCCAGCCCATCGCCCACTACTTCGACCCACGCCCCGACGGCAGCCCCGCGGTCGAGTTGCGTCTCTGGCACGCGCTCGACCTGCAGTTGCTGGCGCCCTTCGAGTATTACGCCTGCGACGACGCCACCGACTTCTCTGCAGTGCCATGGAACCGTCCCGGCGAGCGCGCGGCGGTCGACACGCTTGTCACCGGCAACGACGTGCGCGCCAGGTTGGTGGTCAATGAGTGGCGCAGACTGTCGTCCGACGCCAAGCACTCGCGCGCGCTGGTGTTCTGCGTCTCGGTGGCACATGCCGAATTCATGACAGATTGGCTGAACCGCGCCGGCTTACCGGCGGCCTGCGTTGTGGGCACCAGCGCGGCTGAAGACCGGCGCCGTGCACCACAGCGGCTGCTGAGCGGCGAACTGTGCGCCCTGGTCACGGTCGACCTCTACAACGAGGGCATCGACCTGCCCATGGTGGACACGCTCTTGCTGCTGCGCCCGACCCAAAGCGCGGTGTTGTTCCAACAGCAGATCGGCCGCGGGCTGCGGTTGGCGCCGGGCAAGGAGAGTTGCCTGGTGCTGGATTTCGTGGGCCAGCACCGCACCGAGTTTCGTTTCGATCGGCTGCTGTCGGGGCTGACCGGCTTGTCGCGACGCGAACTGCTGGAGGGTGTGGAAAACGGCTTCGGCAGTCTGCCGCCAGGTTGCCACATCCACTTGCAGAAGCTAACCCGCGAGCGGGTGCTGCAAGGCTTGCGCCACCTGACAGCACAAAACTGGCGCCGCCTGCGCACCGAACTGCAAACCTACGCCGCCCTGAAGGGCCGCACCTCGGTGCGTCTGGCTGATTTTCTGCATGACCAGGCACTGACGCTGGAAGATGTCTACCGGGCGCGCACGGGCCAGGGCCGCAGCGGCTGGACGGCGCTGAAGCGTGATGCAGGACTGATGGCCGCCGAGCCTGGCCCGGAGGAAGACTATTTCAGCCGCCGTCTTGGCGACCTGCTTCACGTGGACGACCCGCGCCGGCTCCAGGTGATGGCCGATGCCGGACGGGGCACCGGCGCGCCTGTTTTGCCAGACACCGCCCCTGCACTCGGCATGCAGATGCTGGCCTACCAGATCGATGGTCGAAACGAACAAGTCGCCGGCCCGGCGGCCTTCATTAAACGGTTATCGAACCATCCTTCGATCCGCAGCGAACTGGTCGAACTGTCGGCGCTGCTACAGGCGCACACCAGCGTCTTGGCAACCCCTTTGCCCGGTCTCGATGACACGCCGTTGTGTCTGCACGCCGCTTACGGTGCGCGCGAAGTGCTGACCGCCGTTGGTTGGCTGACAGCCGCGCGCAGGGCGCCATTTCAGGCCGGCGTGTTGCCACTGACCAACCGCAAGACCGAGTTGCTGTTCGTGACACTGGACAAGAGCGAGGGCTACCACGATCGCATTTCGTACCACGACTACGCGATCAGCACCGAGCGCTTCCACTGGCAGACCCAGAACAGCGCCGGCGACAACACGCCGGGCGGTCGCCGCTACTTGGACAGTCCCGCCAATGGCTGGCAGTTTCAGTTGTTCGTGCGGTCGCGCAAGGGTGAGGCCTACCGCGCCTGCGGCCGTGTAGTGCTTGAAACCGCCGATGGCGATCGGCCCATGAGCATTGTTTGGCGGCTAGAAACGCCGCTGCCCATACGGCTGTTCAGGGTGTTCAGCGTGCTGAGAGGTGTGTAGCAGCGTCTCTGGTCGGTCTGCCGGTCATCGCTCCCGGGCAGCCAATTCTGGTGCGATCAAAGCAACATGAGCGGCGGCACATGCCTGGCCCGATTCAAACCCGGTTGTCCTGTAAAGCCGGCGCAAAGGTAAGCGCCAGCGCGCTCTGCTTGCGCCAAACGCCCTGCACAAACGGGTCGGCGGCGGTGTAGGCGCCATGCCCGGGTCGGGCGATCAAGTTGGCCGAGATCATCTTGTCGGCGATGGCTTGCACTTGCGCGGCTTCGATGGTGGTGCCCAGGCTGCGCCTGTAGTCGGCCAGGGCCTCGCCGCCAAACAGCCCCGGGACACCCGCTTCGCTGCCTGCCGCGATTCGGCCAAAGATCAGCCTGCCCAGTTCACCGAAGTCGTCGATCGCGCGAAGCTCGGTGTCCGCCGCCATCGAGGCCAACGTGTCGCCAATGATCGGGAAGGCATGGTCGGGCGGCACGTGGTCGACATCCTGCACCTGCCTGAGCGCCTTCAGCAGCTCTTCCGTCCGGCTGCCCATGGCCTGGAAGCTGGCAACGGCCACCTTAAGGCTCGGCACTTTCGTCCCCAGTGTGGCGCTTACGCGCTGCAACTGCCATTCGACGAAATCCCTGCCCAGCACCTCGTAGTGGGCCGAGACGCCCTCGGTGAAAGGCTGTGAGCGCCGGGAGGCCATGTCCGTGACCAGCGATTTGTGCGAGCCCGTGCCAAGGAACAAAAAGTACCCTGGCGGGTCCGGCTTGGCGTTGACGGCGTCGCGCACGGCCTTCAGCGCATGCATCAGCCTCTTGCCATCTTCCGACAGCAGCGCCTGCTGCAACTCGTCGATGATC
>JAYSYB010000607.1:0-2708 GCA_043716775.1 Rubrivivax sp. | reverse complement strand
GACCGCCCCCCCCGAATCGTTCTCGCTTAGCTGGCGATTTCGCCGCGGGCTCTGCCACGCGCGTTCTCGCCAGGTCCTGTCTCTCCCTTGCTGCGCATGCGGCACCGGAGCCCCCAAGACGTTGACGCGAGGACATCATGGTCCATTCCACTTTCATTCCTGTGCCTACAGGGCACGGGCGCTGGCGAATGCTGTTTGCAGTGCAATCCACACTGCTCGCAGCCTCTTTGCTCGTCGTCCTGACCGCTCAGGCGCAACCGGCTGCACAACCGGCTGCAAAGACCGCCAGGCCCGATCCGCTCGATCCCAGGGCCAGCGTGCCCGCGCTGAGCTACGTGTCGTCGTTCTCCCAGTACCGGTTGCTGGGCGACGAAAAGCCGCTCTCCTGGCGCGACGCGAACGACACCGTCACCCGCATCGGCGGCTGGCGTGTCTATGCCCGTGAGGCGCAGCAGCCCGACTCTGCACCTGCCGCAGCTGCCGCACCTGCTGCGGTGTCCACCGACAAAGCCAAGCCCAAGCCCATGCCCATGCCCATGCCCATGCCCATGCCCATGCCGGCCGCGCATGGTGGCCACAAGATGCCATGAAGCCCAGCCCCATGACCCTCATCATGAACCGCGCTCCCATGCCACTGCACCCCGCATCGTTCCAAGCTCCAAGCGCAGCAGGTCCGCTGCGCTTGCTGGCCGTGCTCGTCAGCGCTGCCGTGCTCGGCGGGTGCGCCTCTTTCAGCCCCGATGGCGGCTTCGCAGTGGTGGCGAAGACCGCCAAGGACCGACTGGGCAAGGACGTGCAATGGGCGCGCTCTGACGCCGACCAGGACAGCATTGCCAAGCGCGTCGGCGAACTACTGTCCAAGCCGCTGACGGTGGACGATGCCGTTCAGGTGGCCTTGCTGAACAACCGCGGCCTTCAGGCCACCTTCCAGGACCTCGGCATCAGCGAGGCCGACGTCGTGCAGGCCGGGCGCTTGCCCAATCCGGGGTTCAGCTTCGGGCGGTCAAGCCGTGGCGACGAGCGAGAAATCGAGCGTGGCCTGCACTTCAACATCGCCCGCCTGATCGCCATGCCCTTCATCGGCCAGATGGAAGCACGACGCTTCGAGCAGACCAAGGGCATGGTCGCGATGAGCGTGCTGTCGCTCGCAGCCGACACGCGCAAGGCCTACTACAACGCCCTGGCGGCCGAGGAGACCGTGCGCTACATGCGCAAGGTCAAACAGACCGCCGATGCCAGTGCCGAACTGGCGCGCCGCATGGAGCAGGTGGGCAACTTCAACAAGCTGCAGCGAGCACGCGAGCAGGTGTTCTATGCCGATGCTTCGCTGAACCTGGCTCGCGCCGAACAGGCACAACGCGCCACACGCGAGCGCCTGACACGGCTGCTGGGCGCGTGGGGAACCCAAACACAGGTCTCGCTGCCCGAGCGCCTGCCCGATCTGCCCAAGGACGTGCTGGAGCTGCCGGACATCGAAAGGGTGGCCTTGGCGCAGCGGCTGGACGTGCAAGGCGCCAAGCTGGCCGCTGAGCAAACGGCCCGCAACCTGGGTTTGACGCGTGCCACCCGCTTCGTCAACGTGCTTGAACTCGGTCTGATCCGCAACAGTTCGAACGAAGCACCCACGCAGCGTGGTTGGGAGATCGGCTTCGAGTTGCCGCTGTTCGACTGGGGCGGTGCCCGCGTCGCACGGGCTGAAGGCGTTTACATGCAGACCGTTCACCGCGCTGCCGAGACCGCCATCAACGCTCGATCCGAAGTGCGCGAGGCCTACACCGGCTATAGATCGGCCTACGACATCGCACGCCACCAGCGCGACGAAGTGGTGCCGCTGAACCAACGCATCGCCGAGGAGAACGTGCTCCGCTACAACGGCATGCTGATCGGCGTGTTCGAGCTTTTGGCAGACGCTCGCACGCAAATCGCCAGCGTCAACGGCGCCATCCAGGCGCTGCGCGACTTCTGGATCGCGCAGGCCGATCTCGACATGGCGCTGATCGGAAAACCCAGCCTCGCGTCATCCACAGGTGCAGCAGCCGGCCCCGCGATGGCGACTGACGCCGCCGGCGCAGGACATTGAACATGAAGGACGTCCCTATGCACGAAAGACACATGCTTTCCCGACGCAAGATGCTCGGCGGCGCTGGCGCCATCACGGCAGCGGCCGCCGTCGCCTCCGTGAGCAAAGTAGCCATGGCCGCCCTGCCCGAGCCGGTCATGCAGACCAGGCCCGACACCATGCCGCCTCTGGTGCCCGGCACAGGCCGGCCCTACAACCCGGTGGTCACGCTCAACGGCTGGACTTGCCCCTGGCGCATGAACAACGGCGTCAAGGAATTCCACCTGGTGGCCGAGCCCGTGGTGCGCGAGATGACCGAAGGCTTCAAGGCCCACCTGTGGGGCTACAACGGCCAGAGCCCAGGGCCGACGATCGAGGTGGTGGAAGGCGACCGGGTGCGCATCTTCGTGACCAACTAGCTGGGCGAACTGACCAGCATCCACTGGCACGGCCAGCGCCTGCCCAATGGCATGGACGGCGTGACCGGCCTCAACCAGCCCGGCATTCCGCCCGGCAAGACCTACGTCTACGAGTTCGTTGCGCGCCGGCCCGGCACCTTCATGTACCACCCGCATGCCGACGAGATGGTGCAGATGGCGATGGGGATGATGGGCTTCTGGATCACGCATCCCAAGGCCAAACATCCGCT
>JAYSYB010000606.1:0-2717 GCA_043716775.1 Rubrivivax sp. | reverse complement strand
TGCTGCCAGCCGCGCAGCGCCAGGCGGTTGGGCCCTTTGTCTTCTTCGACCACTTCGGGCCCATCACCGCGCAGCCCACCGACAACCACGACGTGCGTGCGCACCCGCACATCGGCCTGGCGACGGTGACCTACCTCTTCGAAGGTGCCATGGAGCACCGTGACAGCACGGGCGCGGTGCAGCGCATCGAACCCGGCGCCATCAACTGGATGAGCGCCGGCCGTGGCATCGTGCATTCCGAGCGCACGCCGCAAGACCTGCGCGGGCAGGTGCGGCGCAGCCACGGCCTGCAGCTGTGGGCGGCGCTGCCGGTGGCCGACGAAGACATGGCGCCGGCCTTCGCCCACACGCCGGCCGCTGCGTTGCCGCAACTGGAACTGGGTGGCGCGGTGGTGCGGGTGCTGATTGGCAGTGCCTTCGGTGCCACGTCGCCCGTGGCGGCGCGCTCGCCGGCGCTGGTCCTGGACATTGCCCTGCAGCCCGGCGATGCCTTTCCGCTGCCGGATGCCCAGGTCGCCACCGAGCGCGCGCTCTATGTGGTGGACGGCGCGGTCGAGATCGACGGTGTTGCGGTGCAGCCCCACACGATGGTGCTGCTGGCAGCCGACGATGAGCCGTTGCTGTCGGCGTCGGCTGCGTCGCGCGCGGTGCTGATCGGCGGCGCGCCGCTGGGCCACCGCCACATCTGGTGGAACTTCGTCTCTTCCAGCAAAGAGCGCATCGTGAAGGCTGCCGACGACTGGGCAGCGGGGCGCTTCGATGCGGTGCCGGGCGAGACGGAAGTCATGCCGCTGCCGGAGCATCGGCCCTGATTCAGCCCTGACTCACGCCTAGAACTTCAGGCTCGCCCTGGCCAGCTGGCCCACGCGCAAGGTGTGTTCCAGGCCTTCAATGACCACCGCATTCATGCCAAAGGTGATGTCACCTTGCATGCGCGGGTCGGCCCTGAAACTCGCCAGCGTGTCGCCGGGTTCGTGCGAGGTGGTCGCACTCAGCGGGTCCACGTTCGGGATCGTGCAGCGCACGCCGGGCTTCACCAGCCGCAGCCGCACTTCACCCTGCGCGGTGCGGATGACGAGCTCATGCACGTGGTCTTCGTCATAAGCCTGCAGGCCGCTGAAGACGAGGTTGGGGCGAAAGCGCTGCAGCGTCACCGGCGCTGAATTTGGCGCATTCGTGCGGGCGGCCAGGCGCATGTTCAGGTCGTCCAGCGACGCGCTGTTGCACACCAGCAGCGGGAAGCCATCCGCAAAGGCGTTTTCAGCCGCGATGTCGCCGGTCCATTCGGGCTTGGACAGGCGCTGCTGTTCGGGGTCGAAGCGCACCAAGCGCAACTTCCGACCCAGGAAGTCGCTGAACCACTGCGCCGCCAGCGCGCCCATGTCGTAGGCTTTGACGATGTCGTCCCACACCCGCACGCGGGTCGGCGCTTCCACCGTGTCCAGCTTCAGGTGCAGGGCCAGCATGCCGGGTGCGCGCAACATCAGCTCACTGCCCTTGAAGGTGGGCTGGATCAGCGCCATGCGCGGCAGTTCGCGCTGCGTGAACATCTCGCCCTGTTCGTCCACCACCATCCAGGCGCGGTCATATTCCAGGCCGGTTTCCACCAGCAAGGCTTCAGTGAGCTCAATGGCACCGCAGGACTTGATGGGGTAGAGGTGCAGGCCGGACAGCGTGCATTCGATTTCGCTGACCCCATCGTTCACGGGATGTTTCACGACATTGTTCACGACATCACTCACAACATTACTCACGACATTACTCACGACATCACTCACAACATTACTCACGATGGCTCCGGCTCCAAGGGGCCGCACAAAGCCCGGGCAGCGATTGTGCCCGGGGGTGCTCCCTACAATCGAGGCCATGCCTGCCCATGATGTCCTGGTGCGCGGCGCCGGCACCGTGGGTCTGGCGGCCGCGCTTGCGCTGGCCCGCCAGGGTTTGCGCGTTGCGTTGCTGGGCGCCACGCTGCCGGCTGCCGAATCTGCCGTCGGGTTTGCAAGCTCGGACATCCGCGCCTTCGCCTTGAATGCCGCCTCGGTGCGCTTGCTGTCGGCACTGAGGGTCTGGGACGCGCTGCCCGCTGACGCCCGCACGCCCGTGCATGACATGCACATCGAAGGTGATGCCCCCGGTGCGGCGTTGGATTTTTCGGCCTGGAGTCAGGGCCTGGCGGAGCTGGCCTGGATCGTTGATGCGTCAGAGCTGGAACGCGCGCTGCTGACCGCCGCCAGCTACGCGCCGCATCTGCAGTTCGTCAGCGCTGAAGTGCCGGCCACGCTGCAAGTGCTGGCCGAAGGCAAGGACTCGGCCGCGCGTGAAAAACTGGGCGTGCAGATGCAGCGCCACGCCTACGGCCACCGCGCCATCGCTGCACGGCTGGTGTCGGACCAGGCCCACGCCGGCCTGGCGCGGCAGTGGTTTCGCCACCCCGACGTGCTGGCCCTGCTGCCGCTGGATCGGCCGCGCAAGGGCCATGGCTACGGCCTGGTGTGGTCGGTGCCCGACGCCCGCGCCGACGAACTCATGGCGATGGCCGAAGCCGACTTCACCGCCGCCTTGATGGACGCCACGGCGGGTGCGGCCGGCACACTCCTCGTTTGCAGCGCTCGAGCGCAGTGGCCTCTGGCTGTGGGCCAAGCCGACACGGTATCTGGCCCGGGCTGGGTGTTGCTGGGCGACGCCGCGCACGTCGTGCACCCGTTGGCCGGCCA
>JAYSYB010000605.1:0-2723 GCA_043716775.1 Rubrivivax sp. | reverse complement strand
AGCGTGGTGGGCGCCGTGTTCTGGGACGATGCCCTGGCGTCGCTGGACGCGCGCGCGCCCACCGAACTGCTGACGCTGTGCCAGCGTGCGCTGGCGCTGCCGCACGAGAGCAGCGCTTTCGGCGACACGCAGGAATTTGCCTTCCGTCACCACCTGCTGCACGAGGTCACCTACGGCACCGTGCTCAAGCGCGACAAGCGTGAACAGCACGAGCGCGCCGCGCTGTGGCTGGAAGCGCGCAGCACCGGTCGAGGCGCAGAATTTGCGGGCCTGATCGCCGAGCACTTTGAACGCGCAGGTGTCCCTGACCGCGCCGCAGAGCACTGGGCACTGGCCGCGCAAGAAGCGGTCAACCGCCATGCCGACAGCGCTGCGCTGGCGCACGCCGACCGTGCTTTGGCGCTGGACAGTGGCAGCAACCCGCAACACAAATTTGCCTTGTTGCGCGTGCGCGCCAACGTGTGGGCGCGCCGGGGCAATGTGGGCGAACACGAAAAGGCCATCGCGGCCTTGGAAGCCCACGCCGAAGCGTATGACGACGACGTGCAACGGCTCATCGCCGCCCAGACCCGGATGCACCGCCTGTGCCTTAACGGTGCCTACGAAGAAGCCCACCTGCTGGGCCTGCAGCGCTTGGCTGCAGCCGAAGCGCTGGCCCCGGCCGAGGCCGCCAAGACCCACAACACGTTGATCATGGCGCTGGGCCGCCAGGGCAGACACGAAGAAGCCCGCACGCACGCCCACGCCGCGCTGACCCTGGCCCGCGCCGCGGGCGACGCCTACACCGAAGCCAGCGCGTTGAACAACCTGAGCGTCGGCCATCTGGCGCAGCGCCACCCTGCACAGGCCACGGCCTACGGCGAACAAGCCCTGGCCGCCTACCAGCGCATCGGCAGCCGCTACGGCGCGGCCATCGCCATGTTGAACCTGTCCTTTGTGGCCCAGCAATGCGGCCAGTTGGCGTCATCGCGCGACCAGCTGCTGCCGCTGATCGAGCTCAGCAACGCCATCGACCACCAGCAGATCGGTGCGCAGGCGCGTTGCAACCTGGCCGGCGTGCTGTCCGAGTTGGGCGACCCGCAGGCCGCGCTAAAGCACGCCGAGGACGGCGTCCGGATGGCGCAAAAAATCGGCGACAGCTACATCCAGGCCACCGGCCATTCGGCCATCGCCCAAGCCAGCCACGACCTGGGCCTGTGGCAGCAGGCCATCGACCACGGGCGCCTGGCACAGGCCGGCCTGCTCGCCAGCGGCGAGCCTTCAGAAGCGTTGTGCAGCGAGGCCAGCGTGGCCTGTGCCCTGCACCAGGCCGGTGACAGCGCGGCGGCCATGGCGGCCGTCGAAGCCGTGCTGGCCACTGTCGACAGCCGCGGCGGCTGGCAGAACGATGATGCCGACGCGGCCATCGCTTGCACCCGCGTGCTGGTGCTGCAGCAAGACCCGCGCGCAGCGGCCACCTTGGCGGCAGCCCATGCCGGCTTGATGGCGCAGGCCGCCGTGTTGACCGACCCCGCCCTGCGCCAGCAGTTCTTGCTTGCCACCGCGTCGCGGCGCGAGATTCAGACGGCTTGGGACGGCCGGCCGAAGGGTCTGGTTCAAGGGGGTCCCGGACCTGGCCACCTTGTGGAGCGGCATGGCGATGGCATAGGGTGAATCCAGGCATGCAATGCCACCTTAGATCCATTCACAGGGAAAATTGCATGTCCACGCCCCGTCTGCCCCGTCTGCTCCACCTACCGCACTTTTCCCGCCCGCTGCTCTGCGCACTGCTCTGCGCCAACGCCGTGTTCGGCGCCCAAGCGGCAACCGCCTGGGACGAGGCGGTTTCGGGCGACCTGGTCAACGCGGGCACCAGCCCTACGGCGCTGTCTTTGGGGCTGGGCTCCAACATCACACAGGCACCACCGGCCGCAGTGCCGCAGGCGTGGTGGACCGCGATGACTTGGGCTTCACGCTGCCGGCCGGCTGGCAACTGGATTCGTTGACCCTGCTGCCGGGCACCACCTTCCTGGGGCCGTCGGGCCTGGGCTTCATTGGCGTGCAGGCGGGCACGCAAGTCAACGTCAATCCAACCGGCGGCAGCGCCGTGGGCCTGCTGGGCTCATGGCACGACAACCCAAACGACATCGGCACCAACATCCTGCCGTCCATCGGCCTGGGCTTCAACCGCGCTGATGCTGCTGGCGGGCCTGGCCTGGCCACTCTCTTCCGTCAGATGATCTCGAAGTACCTCTTCAGTTCCCAGTCCGTCACCGCGTCCTGCCACTGCCGGTGTTCCCATTCGCGCGTGGCCGCAAAGTGATCGACGAAGGTGTCGCCCAGGAAGTCGCGTGCGATGTCGGATTTGCGGAAGTTGCGGGTGGTTTCGATCAGGGACCGCGGCGCGCGCGGGATGTGTTCTGCGCCTTGGTTGGTGCCGGTGATGGGTGGTGCCGTCAGCTTTAAACCCTTCTCCACGCCATGCAGGCCGGCGGCGATGACGGCGGCCATGGCCAGATACGGGTTCACGTCCGCGCCCGGGCAGCGCGTTTCCAGGCGCGTCGCTTTGGGTGAGCCGGCAATGACGCGAAAACTGGCCGTGCGGTTGTCCAGCCCCCAGGTCGGTTTGACGGGCGCCCAGAAGCCGTCCACCAGGCGTTTGTAGCTGTTGATGGTGGGCCAGAACATCGGCCCGAACTCCATCAGGCAGGCGACCTGCCCCGCCACATAACTCTCGAACATCG
>JAYSYB010000604.1:0-8362 GCA_043716775.1 Rubrivivax sp. | reverse complement strand
CGCCGATTGATCTGAGCCTGGAGTACGCGGTGGAGTTCATCGCCGACGACGAGCTCGTCGAAATCACGCCGAAGAGCATCCGCGTGCGCAAGCGTTTCCTGACCGAGCACGAGCGCAAGCGCGCCGGTCGCCCGGGCGCTTGAGGCAAGTCGTTCGCATGAAAATGATGCACCGCAAGGCGAGCATGTGAAACACCGCAAAGCGGTGTGGGTCATGGTCGCTGCGGCGCTGATGTGGAGCATCGCCGGCGTCGTATCGCGCCACCTGGAAGCCGCGCGCAGCTTTGAAGTCACGTTCTGGCGCAGCGCCTTCAATGCGTTGGCGCTGGTGATGTTGTTGTCGTGGCTGCGCGGCCCTGCAGTGCTGCTGCAATCGCTGAAGAACGGCGGCCGCGCGCTCTGGGTGTCGGGCTTGTGCTGGTGCGCGATGTTCACCGCGTTCATGGTCGCGCTGACGCTCACCACAGTCGCCAACGTGCTGGTGACGATGGCCATCGGCCCCTTGCTGACGGCGCTGCTGGCGCGCGGGCTGCTGGGGCACAGATTGGCGCCGCGCACCTGGGGCGCCATCGCGCTGGCTGGAGTCGGCATCGCGTGGATGTACGGGTTTGAGGCCAGCGCGGGCGACCCGCGCCACCTGCTGGGCACCGTGGTGGCGCTGGCGGTGCCGGTGGCTGCAGCCATCAACTGGACTTTGCTGCAGCACCTGAAGTCGCATGCCGGTGGCGGCGCCGACATGCTGCCGGCCGTGCTGCTGGGTGCGCTGCTGTCGGCACTGCTGACCTTGCCGCTGGCCTGGCCCATGGCGGCGTCGGCGCAGGACATGGGTCTGCTGGCGCTCTTGGGCGTGGTGCAGCTGGCGATCCCGTGTTTGATGGCCGTGGCTGCAGCACGGGTGCTCAGTGCGCCCGAGATATCACTGCTGGGTTTGCTGGAGGTGGTGTTCGGCGTTGCCTGGGCCTGGCTGGGTGCGGGCGAGGCACCGTCGGCGGCGGTGTTGGCGGGTGGCCTGCTGGTGCTGGCGGCGCTGGCGGGCAACGAAGCGCTGGCCTTGCGGCGCTAGAACGCCGGCTGTGCATCGGTAGCCGCCCAGAACGCTGCCATCGCTGTCGGCCTGACCACAGGCGCTGGCCACTTCCCCACCAGCCACATCCATCAGAGGTCTGTTACCTGGGCGTCTTCGACCCACGCGATCAGTTGCCTCCCACCGTCAACCGAGTGCGCGTGCGCGTGCAGGGAACTACCTGCGCTTCGTCAGGCGCGATGTAGATGCCGACGAGTTTGCACGCCGCTGTTGACGCCGCACTCGCCAGGCCAAGGAACAGGTGGAAAAGCTCTGGCAAAACATCAACCGCGTCACGCTGGCCGGTGGCGGCAACTGGTACCTTAAAGGCCTACGCCGCAGACCCGGAGACGGTGATCAAGTCGGCGCAGTCGCTGGCGCTGTTTGGTGCCGGCAAGCGCATCGACACCAACCTGCTGCGTCGCGAGCGCGATCGACAGCAGTCATGACACGGCGCTTGCCCCGCCAGGTGCGGCAGTTGCGGACGGGTGCTGCATCAGGGCATGCCCTGCCGTGCAGCGGCGGTGCGCCCGCCTAGCATGCTCATCAGACGGCGCCGCACGCGCTGAACGGGAGTCCGCATGAAACAACTCTCCGGCCTGGACGCCACGTTTCTGTACCTCGAAACGCCCGAGATGCCCATGCACGTGGGCGCGCTGCATGTGTTTGAGTTGCCGCTTGGCACCAAGGGGAAGTTCGTTACCGCGCTTCGCAAGCACATGGCCACGCGCTTGCCGGCGGCGCCGGTGCTGCGACGCAAGTTGTGGTGGATGCCGCTGAATCTGGCGAATCCGGCCTGGGTGGATGCAGAGCCCGATCTCAAGCAACACATCGTCGAGATCACCTTGCCCAAGGGCTCCGGCATGGCTGAGCTGGAGGCGCAGGTGTCGCTTCTGCACCCGGTGCTGCTGGACCGCAAACGGCCGCTGTGGAAGTTCCACATTTTTGAAGGCCTGGCGCCTTCGGCCGACGGCAGGAAGCGTGTCGCCATGTACACGCAGCTGCACCACGCGGCCGTCGATGGCCAGGCCGCGGTGGCGCTGGCCAATGCCATCCTGGACGTGACGCCGGTGCCGCGGACGATCGACGCGCCCGCGTCCAAGCGCCCGCGCACCTTTCGCCTCGAGATGACCGAGATGTTGCGCGGTGTGCTGGGCAACCAAGCGCAGAAGATGGCCGAGATCGTGCGCAAGCTGCCAGCCACGGTGGGCACACTGAAGAACGCGGCCGGCACGGCAATCAGCACCTCATCGCTCTTGAGCGGGAAGAAGGGCCCCAGCAACCTGACACTGGCGCCGCGCACGCCACTGAACATGTCGGTCACGCCAACGCGCGCGTTCGCCAGTGTCACGCTGCCGATGCAGGAGTTAAAGACGCTGGGCCGCGTGCACGGCGCCACCATCAACGACATGGTGCTGATGGTGTGCAGCAGCGCACTGCGCCGCTACTACGGCAAGCGCCGCACGCTGCCGCGCAAGAGCCTGGTGGCAGCGGTGCCGATTTCGCTGCGCGAGAAGGGCGACACGACTGCAGACAACCAAGCGAGCATGAGCCTCATCAGCCTGGGCACGAACATCGCCGACCCGGCCCAGCGGCTGGCGCATGTGAAGGCAGCCACAGCCGCGATGAAGACCAGCATGGGCAGCATCAAGAGCATCCTGCCCACCGACTTCCCGTCGCTGGGCGTGCCGTGGTTGATCGAAGCGGCCACCGCGCTGTACGGCAAGGCCAAGGTGGCCGACCGCATTCCGCAGGTGGCCAATGTCGTCATCAGCAACGTGCCCGGACCGCCCGTGCCGCTGTACATGGCCGGCGCGCACATGGTCACCAACTACCCGACGTCGATCGTCGTGCACGGCATGGCACTGAACATCACCGTGCAGAGCTACGACCGCTCGCTGGACTTTGGCCT
The DNA here is from genome assembly GCA_043716775.1 of Rubrivivax sp. GTDB lineage: Bacteria > Pseudomonadota > Gammaproteobacteria > Burkholderiales > Burkholderiaceae_C > Rubrivivax. Next base: position 5,388 of record JAYSYB010000604.1, on the reverse strand, counting down.
GATGGCCGACGGCGCGGCGATGCCCGATGTGCGCGAGCTGGCTGATGCGATCGCCATCGCGTTTGATGACCTGCGGGCGCTGCCGCAGCCGGGTGATGCGGCGCATGAAGACACGCCGCAGGGTGGGGTGGTGGGCCGCACCACGCGCAAGGTGGCGGGCCGACTGACGGGTGCGGTTGCGGGTGCTGTCACAGGCACAGTGGGCAAGATCGCGCGCAAGGTCGTGAGCACGGCAGTCGATACCGCTGTCGCCCAAGTGACACGCAGCACACGCAAGCAGGGGGCCGAACCTAGGGCAACTGCCCCAAAGCGCCAGCGTGCCACTGGCTAACAATGTCCGCATGACTTTTCTCAAACGCCGGCAGTCTGCGGCCCGCGAAATCAAACCGCAGCCCAATCCTTTCGCGCCATTCGATCCCGCTGAGCTCGTCAGTGCACCAGGCGCGCTGCTGATGATGATGGAAGCCCGCGCGCCATGGGAGTACGCGGCGATGCTGGCTGCCGCGCCCTGGCTGAACAAACTGCCCATCGGCGACGGCCACCCGGTGGTGGTGTTTCCGGGCCTGGGTGCTGCGGACATGAGCACGGTGCCGCTGCGCAACTTTCTGCGTGACCGCGGCTACACACCGTACCCCTGGAAGCAGGGCTTCAACTTCGGCCCGCGCCATGGCGTGCTGGACAGTTGCCGCGCCCATGTGCAGCAGGTGGCGCAGCGCCACCAGGAAAAGGTCAGCCTCATCGGCTGGAGCCTAGGCGGCCTGTACGCGCGTGAAATCGCCAAAGAGCAGCCCGACGTGGCACGTTGCGTCATCACGCTGGGCACGCCCTTCAGCGGCCACCCGCGCGCCACCAACGCCTGGCGCTTTTATGAAATGGTCAGCGGCCAGTTGGTGCACGACCCGGCGCTGGTGGAGCAGATTCGCATCGCGCCCAGCTGCCCCACCACCAGCATCTACAGCAAGACCGATGGCATCGTGGCCTGGCAATGCAGCATCAACCCTGCTGCGCCGCACACCGAGAACATCGAAGTCCACGCCAGCCACATCGGCATGGGCATGAACCCGCTTGCGCTGTACGCCGTGGCCGACCGCCTGGCGCAAGACCCCAAAGCATGGCAGCGCTTTGATGTGAAGGGTGCGCGCAAGTGGTTCTACAAAGTGACGCACCACTCGCCGCTGCAGGCGAGTGCGGGGATGTGATGTTGCCAACACCAAGGACGCACTGAATGCAGATCGTCGCCAACGGCATCGGCATTGAAGTCGATGACCAGGGCCCCGCCAATGCAGAGCCGCTGTTGTTGATCATGGGCCTGGGCATGCAGCTCATCGGCTGGCCCGATGACTTTGTGCAGCTGCTGGTGTCGCGGGGTTTCCGCGTCATCCGCATGGACAACCGCGACGCGGGTCTGAGCCAGAGCTTTGACCACCTGGGCATGCCCAAGCTGGCCATTGGCGCCTTGCGGCTTGCGCTGCACCTGCCCGTGCGTTCGCCTTACGGCCTGGACGACATGGCTGCCGATGCGGTGGGTGTGCTGAATGCGCTGAACATCCAGCAGGCCCACGTCTGCGGCGCATCGCTCGGCGGCATGGTTTCGCAGCACGTGGCCGCGCGCCACCCGCAACGCGTGAAAAGCCTGACGCTGATGATGACCACCAGCGGGTCTCGCAAGCTGCCCCAGCCGAGCTGGCGGGTGCAGCGGGCGCTGCTGTCGCGGCCCGACGGCCAGGACCCAGCCGCGGTGGTGGCGCACCTGCAGAAGTTGCTGGCCATCATCGGCAGCCCCGCTTACCCGGCGGAGCCCGAAGGTCTGCGCCGGCGGCTGCTGGCGTCGGTGCAGCGCGCCTACCGTCCGGCCGGTACAGCGCGGCAGTTGATGGCCGTGGCGGCCGATGGCGACCGCAGCGCCATGCTGCCGCTGATCCATTCGCCCACGCAGATCATCCACGGCCTGGCCGACCCGCTGGTTCCTGTGGCTGCTGGGCAGGATCTGGCCCTGCGCATCAAGGGTGCCCGCGTTGATCTCGTGCCCGGCATGGGGCATGACCTGCCGGCGCAGCTGCTGCCGCGTTTTGCCGATTCCATTGCGGGCATTGCAAGGGGCTGAAGCCTGCACACCTGCACACCTGCCCGCGGGCTCGTGCCGACTTCAGACCTCCACCGCGACCAGCCGATAGCCTCCCAGCGCGGCATCCTCATTCAGCGTCAATTCCAGTGCGTCGTGGTCGTCCTCCAGCCCCTGGCTGCGAAAGAACTCCTGTGATTCAACGACACGGTCGCCGCGCGCATTGCGAATCTTGATCTGCAAGCCCCCTGCGCCGCCGTGCAGCGGCAGCAGCATCCATTGGCCGTGGCGCACCATCAGGGCCACCGCCACACAGCCCTTCAGCCTTCGGCCGTAGGTGCTGCTGTCGATGTGCAGGCGGCCCGCGCGCAGGTGGATGTGGTCGGACTCAGGCATGGCTGGCCACCACCCCCTCGATCAGGTCCACCACCTTGCAGACCGCGCGTTGCACGGCTGTGCTCAGCTCCAGTCCGAAGGCGACGTGGTGGGCTTCGATCAGGATCACCTCGGCCTGGTCGATGAAAGCGTCGCCAAACATCTTGTGCCCGGCATACAGCGCATGGTCCCAGCGCATGCCGTGCAGGCTGTAGCCATGTTCGGTGGGTGTCATGGCCTCGCGCGCCGACAGGCGAAAGAGGGCGCCGGGCTCGCTGCCGCTGCGGCAGGCATCCACGATAAGCACATGCGCAGCGCCGCGCACGCGGAACATCACATCCATGCCGCTGGTGCCAGCGTCAATGTATTCCACACCCGGCGCTGCGGGCCTGGCCTTCAGCCTGCGGATGACTTCCACGCCCGCACCGTCGTCCGAGCGCACCGGGTTGCCACAGCCGATGACGACCCACCGCAAGGCTTGGAAAGCTGGGACTTCAGACACGCCAGAGCACGCAGGACCATTCGGCCTCAACAGCCAGCTTCAATTCCGGCAGGTTGCACCAGCGGCGGTGCAATTCGAAGTACATGCAGCTGCTGCAAGCCTGTTCAATCTCGGGATCTTCTGCGCCCACGTAGGGCGCAAGCGTGAAGCCGCCCACGCGCAGGCGGCCGCAGATGTCGTCTGGCGCCAGTGCCTGCAGGGCATCCACCACGCGCAACACGTCGGCGCTGTCGTAGGCGCGGTGCTGCCAGTCGGTGACCAGGCCGCTGCGCAAGGCGGCTTCGATAGCGCGCCGCTCGACTTCAAGTTCAGCCAGGTCCATCACGGTTCATATCCGCCACAGCCGGCACCACCAGTCGGCCTCCACCGGCACGGCCAGCTCGGGCAGGTCACACCACTTGCGGTGCACCAGGTAGTACATGCATTCCTGACAGCGCATCTGGTCGGGACCATAGGGCTTGTCGGTGAAGCCCGACAGCACCAGCATGGCCTCAACGTCGCCCTTGGGCAGCGCCGCCAGTGCATCGAGCAGCCGAGAAAACTCCCGGTTGGTTTCCGGGAAGGGTTCGGTCTGCGTCTGCAGCCCTGCGCCCAGCAACTGGCCGATGCGGTCGCGCAGCTTGTCGTCGTCTTGGGTCGACATCGCCACCTCGGTTGATGAATGCAACCTGGAGCATCCTCACTGGAGCCGGTCGTTCAGCCAATCCTGAATCGTGACAGCTCCTGGCCTGTTTTGGCGTCGTGTGCGTGCACGGTGCAGACCAGGCACGGATCGAAAGACCGCGCCACGTGGCCCACTTCCACCGGGTCCGTGGGGTCGGCGATGGGTGTGCCCACCAAGGCTTGTTCGATGGGCCCGAGCACGCCGTTGCCATCGCGCGGCCCCACGTTCCAGGTGGTGGGCGCGACGATCTGGTAATTCTTGATCTTGCCACCCTGGACCTCGATCCAGTGGCACAGCGCGCCACGGATGGCTTCGGTGGCACCCCAGCCGCGGCCGTCGCGTTCACGCGGCTTGATGTACCAGGGGTCGTTCAACTTGAACTCACGCAGGCAGCGTTCGGCCTGGCGATAGAGCTTGATGGTTTCGTGCATGCGCGCAATCTGGCGCAGGTGCACGCTGGGGCCGCCCATCTTCTTGAACATGTCCAGCACGAAGGGGTCTTGGTGCTGCCAGGCTTCGCCGTGTGTGCCGCCCGCGATAAGCTGCCGCGCAAAAGGCCCGGCTTCCAGGCGCCCGCTTTCGGCGTGCGTCACGGCCGATGCCCATGAATACTTGCCGGCGTAGTCGACGGCGTTCTTCTGCACCGGTTTGGTGGTGCGGTCGAAGGGGTGTTGGTCGGCGGTGCCTTCGTCGTACCAGGCGTGCGACAGGTTTTCGCGCGCGAACTTCTGGTCCATCAACACATGCGTGTCGGTGGCGGCGTCGTAGACACCGCCCTTCATGATGAGTGCCGCGTTGCGGCCGTCGATGGTGGGCTTCTGGTACTTGTCTTCGTGTGGCAGGTAACCCCAGCTGACGTACTTGCCGACGCCGCCGCCAAACTTGTCCAGGCCGATGTCCAGCCCCATGCGCCAGTAAAAGCCCAGGTCTGAATTGGCGTGCGCGGGTGACTCGGCCAGCCAGGCCATGAAGTCGTCGTGCGAACGGATCTGTTCGTAGCGCTCCAGCGTGCACCCGAGCCAGGTCGATTCGAGCCAATTTTTCTTGAAGTACTCCAGCAAAGCCCAGGCGCGGGTGATGTCGGTCAGCGTCGGCGCGCACATCACGCCGCCCGGCACCATATAGCTGGAATGCGGCCACTGGCCACCCAGCAAGGCGTAGATCTCCACTGGCTTGCCTGAGATCGTCACGCCGGTTTCATAGGACGTGCCCGTGAAGGGCGAAAACCGTTTCACCGCTTCTTCGTAGAAGGCGCTCTTGCGGTAGTTCTTGTTGGTGAGGTCGATGGCATACAGGCCGTAAAAATAGCGCGGCTGGCTCTGCAAGCTTTCAACGATCTGCCCCAGGTTGCGCGCCAGGATTGCGTTGCGCGGCACCTCCGTCTGCCAGGCCGTGTCCAGCGCCCAGGCGGCGCAGGTCAGGTGCGACGCGCCGCAGATGCCGCAGGCGCGTGGCGTCACCACCAGGCCGGCCTGCGGGTCCTTGTCGCGCAGGATGACCTCAAAGCCGCGGAACAGCTCGGCTTGCGTCCAGGCGTTGACGACGACGCCGTCCAGGATCTCGACGCGCACATCAAGGTCACCTTCGACGCGGCCAACCGGGGAAATGTCCAAGGTTTGAATTTGTGCAGACATGGTGTTGTGCCTTGTGCGTTTTCAGACGACGAAGATGTCTTCCTCGGCCCACTTGGGGGCGGCGTTTTTCGCCGCGGCGGTGAGCGCGAGATAGCCCTTCTTGTCCACCCCGGTCGGCATGTCCTTGGGCACGCCCATCACGGTCTGGGTC
>JAYSYB010000603.1:0-8383 GCA_043716775.1 Rubrivivax sp. | reverse complement strand
TTCGTGGATGCCGGGCACCTCGCCCACGAACACCAGTTTGTCGGCCTGCAGTGCAATCGCCGTGGACGTGGCCACGTCTTCCATCGTCAGGTTGAAAGCTTCGCCGGTGGGTGAAAAACCAAAAGGGCTGAGCAGCACGACAGCGCCGGATTCAATCGCACGGTGGATGGCCGCCTGGTCCACACGGCGCACCAGACCGCTGTGCTGAAAGTCCACGCCGTCCACGATGCCCACGGGCCGCGCCGTGAGGAAGTTGCCCGACACCACGCGCACGGTGGAATTGGCCATCGGGGTGTTCGGCAAGCCTTGAGAAAACGCGGCTTCGATCTCAAATCGCAACTGCCCGGCGGCTTCTTGCGCTGCGTCCAGTGCCACCGCGTCGGTGATGCGGATGCCGTGCGAATAGCGCGACACATGGCCCTTGGCCGCAAGCTGTTCCGTCACTTGCGGGCGAAAGCCGTGCACCAGCACCAGCTTCAAGCCCATGGCATGCAGGATCGACAAGTCCTGGACGAAGTGATTGAGCTTGCCAGCGGCAATGGCCTCACCCGCCAGGCCCACCACGAAAGTCTTGCCCCGGTAGGCGTGGATATACGGCGCGACGGCGCGAAACCAGGGGACGAAGGTATGCGGAAAGACGAGGCTCATGCTGGGCGGGTTGTTGCCAGGATTGTGCCGCAGCAACACATGGAAATTGGCTCGCAAGCGCCGGCTTGCACACCCGATGCGCGGGTGCCTGCCCCCGGCAGAGATAATCCGCGCCCCGTGAGACCTCCGCCGCGCCTGCACCCCGTTCAGGCCACCCCCGTCCCGCCGATCACCTACCCCGAGTCGCTGCCGGTCTCCACCCGGCGCGACGAGATTGCGCGCGCCATTTCGCTGCACCCGGTCGTCATCGTCTGCGGTGAAACCGGTTCGGGCAAGACGACGCAGTTGCCGAAGATTGCACTCGAACTCGGCCGGGGCCGGGGCGCAGGCGGGAAAGGGTTGATCGGCCACACCCAGCCACGTCGCATTGCCGCTAGCAGCGTGGCCAAGCGCATCGCGCAGGAACTGAATTCGCCGCTCGGTGAGGTGGTTGGCTTCAAGGTGCGCTTCCAGGACCGGCTGCAACCCGGGGCCAGCGTCAAGCTGATGACCGACGGCATCCTGCTGGCCGAGACCGAACGCGACCCGCTGCTCAGCGCCTACGACACGCTGATCATCGACGAAGCGCACGAGCGCAGCCTGAACATCGACTTCCTGCTCGGCTACCTGCGCCAGTTGCTGCCGCGGCGGCCGGATCTGAAGGTCATCGTCACGTCGGCGACGATCGATGCGGACCGCTTTGCCAATCACTTCGCGTCAGCCAACGGGCCGGCGCCCGTCATCACGATTTCCGGCCGCTTGTTCCCGGTGGAACAGCGTTGGCGGCCCTTTGAAGAAAAGCGCGACTTCGACCTCTCCGATGCCATGGCGGAAGCCGTCGATGAACTGTGGCGCGAGGGCTCGGGCGACATCCTCATCTTCCTGCCTGGCGAACGCGAGATTCGCGAGACGGCTGACCACCTGCGGCGCCATCTTCTGCAGCAAGCCCAGAAGCGGCCGTCTGCCGGCCCGTCGCCAGAAATCCTGCCGCTCTTCGCGCGCTTGAGCCAACAGGAGCAGGACCGCGTTTTCGAATCTGGCAACGGACGCCGGATCGTGCTCGCCACCAACGTGGCGGAAACGTCATTGACGGTGCCCGGCATCCGCTACGTCATCGACGCTGGCCTGGCGCGCGTGAAACGCTACAGCTGGCGCAACAAGGTCGAACAGTTGCAGATTGAGCCCATCAGCCAGGCCGCAGCGCAGCAGCGCGCCGGGCGCTGCGGGCGCGTGGCCAATGGCATTTGCATCCGGCTCTACGGCGAAGACGATTTCAACGGCCGGCCGCGCTTCACCGACCCCGAAATCCTGCGCTGTTCACTGGCCGGCGTGATCCTGCGCATGAAGGCGCTGCATCTTGGCGTGGTGGACGATTTCCCTTTCGTTGAACCGCCGCCGCGCAAGGCCATCGCTGACGGCTACGACCTGCTGTCGGAACTGGGCGCGGTGGATGACGCGAATGAGCTCACACCCATCGGCCAGGAACTCGCGCGGCTGCCGCTGGACCCGCGCGTGGGCCGCATGATTCTGGAAGCACGGCACCGCGAATGCCTGACCGAAGTGCTCATCATCGCCGCCGCACTCAGCGGCCAGGACGTGCGCGACAGGCCGCTGGAACACGCACAAACCGCCGATCAGCGGCACAAGCCCTTCGACGACGAAAAGTCGGAATTCATGGGCACGCTCAAGCTATGGCAGTGGGTGGAAGCGGGCCGCGGCGTGCATGGCCACGCGGGGCAGAAGGAAGCCCAGCTGGACAGCCACAAGCTGACCAATCGCCAGCAGGAACAGCGCTTGCGCGACAGCTTCATCAGCCCGCGCCGCGTGCGCGAATGGCGCGACGTCCATTCGCAACTGCACACCGTGGTGGCCGAGCAGGGCTGGCGTTTGAACACGAGCCCCGCGACCTATGAGCAAGTGCATTTGTCGCTGCTGTCCGGCCTGCTCGGCAACATCGGTTGCAAGAGTGACGACGAAGACTGGTATCTGGGTGCGCGCGGCATCAAGTTCTGGCGCCACCCGGGCACCCACTTGAGCAAGAAGCCGGGGCGCTGGTTGATCGCGGCTGAACTGGTGGACACGGCACGGCTCTTCGGCCGCGGCCTGGCGGCGATCGAACCGCAGTGGATACCGCCGATGGCCGGCCATCTTCTGAAGAAGCAATTGCTGGAACCGCACTGGGAAAAGAAGGCCGGCGAGGTGGTGGCGCTGGAGCGCGCCACGCTCTACGGCATCGTTGTCTACAACAACAAACGCGTGAACTTCGGCAACGTCGATCCGGTGGCGGCGCGCACCGTCTTCATCCGCGAAGCGCTGGTAGCCGGAGACTGGGACACGCGCCTGCCCTTTCTGGCGCACAACCAGAAGCTGATCCAGCAGGTGCAAGACCTGGAACACAAGGCGCGGCGCCAGGACGTGCTGGTGGATGACGAACTCATCCACGCCTTCTACGACCAGCAGTTGCCGGCCGACGTGCACAGCGGCGCGCTGCTGGAGCGCTGGCACCGCGAAGAGATCAAGCGCAACCCGAGGCCGCTGCACCTGACGCGCGACGAGCTGATGCGCCATGAAGCCGCGGGCATCACGACAGCGGCGTTCCCGAAGACGCTGCGGCTGGGGGGCATCGACTGCATTGCCACCTATCTGCACGAACCCGGCGACGCCAAGGACGGCATCACGGTGGCGCTGCCGATCTACGCCCTGAACCAGGTCAGTGAAGAGCGCTGCGAATGGCTGGTGCCTGGCATGCTGCAGGCCAAGGTGCTGGCGCTGGCGAAGACGCTGCACCAGCGACCGCGCTCGCGCCTGGTGCCGCTGCCCGACTACGCGGCCGAGTTCTGCGCCAGCGTGCCTTTCGCGCAGGGCGCCTTGATGGACGCGCTGCTGAAGCACGTGCGCGACCGCACCCAACTGGCGGTGCAGCGCAACGACTTCAAGCTGGAGCAACTGCCGTCGCACCTCTTCATGAACTTCCGCGTTGTCGATGAGCACGGTCGGCAACTCGGTGCGGGGCGTGACTTGGCCGGGTTGAAGGCAGAACTCGGTTCGCAGGCGCGCAGCGCGTTCCAGGCGCTGGCGGCGTTGAAAGTGGCGGCGCCCGTGGCTTCCCCGGCATCGCCCCCTGCCGTGGTCGGCGGGCCGGTGCGTGTGAGGGCAGAAGTCGTCGCGGCCGCAGTGCCTGTGGCTGCGGCGGCGGCCGCGGCCGCAGCTCAGACCTACACCGCCTGGACCTTTGGCGAACTGCCCGAGCTGATGGAAGTGCGGCGCGGAGCGCAGGTGCTGGTGGGCTTCCCGGCGCTGATCGACCGCGGCACAGCCGTCGAAATCGAAGTCTTCGACGAGCCTGAGATCGCGGCTGCACGCCACCGCGCCGGCTTGCGCCGTCTGCTGTCCTTGCAGCTCCGTGAACCCATCAAGTTTCTGGAAAAAAACATCCCCGGCCTGACCCAGATGGCCGCGGGCTACATGCACCTGGGCACCTTGGAAGAGCTGCGCGACCAGATCATCGACGTGGCGCTGGACCGCGCCTTCCTGGCCCACCCGCTGCCCACCGACGCAGCCGCCTTCAAGCGGCGCCTGGAAGAAGGCCGAGCGCGGCTGAACCTGATTGCCCAGGAGGTGGCGCGCCAGGCGCAGGCGGTGCTGGCTGAATACGCAGCTGCGTTGCGCAAGCTGAAAGACAGCAAGCCGCCCAAGGAAGTGGCTGACGACGTGCTGCCCCAGCTGCAGCGCCTGGTGTCCAAGCGCTTTCTGGCGCAGACCGACTGGGCCGCGCTGCTGCACCTGCCGCGCTACCTGAAGGCTGTCGTCCTGCGCCTGGACAAGCTGCGCGCCGACCCCGCGCGGGACAGCGCACGCCTGGCTGAGCTGCGCCCGCTGGAACAGCGCTGGGTGCGCCGCGTGGCTGACCTGAAAGGCGTGAGCCATGCGCGCATGGATGAATACCGCTGGCTGTTGGAAGAACTGCGGGTGAGCCTTTTTGCGCAGGAGTTGCGCACACCGCAGCCCGTCAGCTGCAAGCGGTTGGACAAGGCCTGGGCACAGATGGCGGGGTAGCCCGGCGGCGTCGCGCAGGGTCAATCCGAATTCGTAATGACAATGATTCGCGTTAAGATCATGACATCCAAACGCCAGCGCTTGCGCCCCCCACCATGAAGCCGTCCCTCGAACTCCGATCTTTGACTTGCCGCTGGCTCGTCAGCGCTGCGGCCCTTTGCGCCGTGTGGGTCGGGGCTGCCCAGGCGCAGGACAAGGTTCTGAACCTGTACTCCGCGCGCCACTACCAGACCGACGAAGCGCTGTACGACAACTTCACCAAGGCGACCGGAGTGCGCATCAACCGGGTCGAGGCGGACGACGCCGGCATCCTGGCGCGGCTTGCTGCCGAAGGCAGTGCCAGCCCGGCCGACGTGATCCTGCTGGTCGACGCAGCGCGCCTGTGGCGCGGCGAACAGGACGGCCTGTTCCAGCCCGTCAAGTCTGCGCTGCTGGAACAGCGCATCCCCGCCCAGTTCCGTGGCGGCGAAACGGCGCAAGGCGCGCAGTGGTTTGGCATGTCCACCCGCGCGCGCATCGTGGTGTATGACAAGAGCCGCTTCAAGGTCACGGATGTGGACAGTTATGAAAAGCTTGCCGGCCCGGCATTCAAAGGCCAGATCTGTGTGCGCAGCGGCTCACACCCGTACAACCTGAGCCTCTTCGGGTCGATGCTGGAGCACCTGGGTCCGCCGCGCACCGAAGAATGGCTCAAGGGCTTGGTGGCCAACCTGGCGCGGGCGCCGAAGGGTGGCGACACCGACCAGATCAAGGGCGTGGCCGCCGGTGAGTGCGGCGTGGCGATCACCAATTCCTACTACTACGCGCGTCTGCAACGGTCCAGCAAGCCCGAAGACCGCGCGGTGGTGGACAAGCTTGGCGTCATGTTCCCCAACCAGGCCAGTTGGGGCACGCACATCAACATCGCGGGGGCGGCCGTGGCGCGCCACGCCAGGAACCGCCCGGCGGCGGTGCAGTTCCTGGAATATTTGGCCAGCGACGCTGCCCAGCGTTACTTTGCCGACGGCAACAACGAATACCCGGCGGTGGCAGGCATTGCGCCCAACGCCGCACTGGCCAGCCTGGGGACTTTCAAGTCGGAGACCGTGCCCATCGCCAAGGTCGGCGCCAACGCCGCACTGGTGCAGCAAATGCTGGACCGGGTGGGTTTGAAGTAAGGGCTCCAGTAGCCGATGCTGGAACTTGGGGTCGCCCCTGAAACCGTGAATCCACCACCTGTTTCGGGGGCACGTTTGCCCCATGTTGCAAGCCGCGTGCCGTCACGGCGCCCTGCATCTCCCTAGAATCCCGACACCCCTGCCCCAGCGCAGCCTACCCACGGCGCCCTGCGTGCAGACCGTGGGCCACAAGCCACGAAGTGTCCCGGAGATGTTGACGTGTGGAACTGCTTTAGGGCTGCTGCAGCTGCGGTGCTGCTGACAGCTGCGTCGGCCGGCGCTCAGATGGTCAAGCCTGAACCGGCAGCAGATGCCGCTTTGGCCGCCATGGAACGCGCCAAACGCCAGGCAGCCGGGCCGATGCGCGTGATCCTGGAAGCCAGCAAGTCGCGCCGCAAGAATGCCGAGGCTGAATCGGCAACGTCGGGGCCCGCGCCTTTGCCGCTGCCTTCGCCGCCGCCGTCGCCCCTGTCCTCGCCCCCGTCAGCCGCACCTGCCGACAGCAGCCTGCGCGTGGTCGCCAGCCGGTCGGCGGCACCTGCACTCGCAATCACACCAGCGCCAAACCCTGGGCCAGCCGCGGCGGCCACTCTCACAGCCACGCTCACGCCTACGCCAATATCCACACCCATTCCCGCAGCGCCAGAATCTTTGACGCGCTCCTTGGCCTCTGCGCCACCCGCCGCCGTGGCCGCTCCGCCGTTGGTCGCCATTGCCACGCCGCGCGCGGCGACGCAGATCACGCTGAGCTCGGAAGCGTTGCAAGGCAGGGACTCTTCGGCACCGGTGCCGGGTCTTGAAGGCATGACCGCCGCGACCGTGGGCTTGGCCATGCCGGTTCGTGCGGCGCTGCCGACCGTGGGCATCGGCCCGGCCAAGGTGAAGCTGATCACCCGCGTCGATCCAGAACTGGGGCAACGGCAGCTGGATGACCTGGGTCGCAACGCCGTCGTCACGGTGGACCTGACCATCCGCGCAGACGGCAGCGTGGCTGCCATTGCCATGGTGCCGCCCACACCGCGCGGCATCCAGCGCGCCGTGGTGGCCGCACTGGAGCAGTGGCGGTTTGAGCCGTTGCCCAGCGAACGCCAGCACCGCGTGCAGTTGCTCTTCAATTCCGAATAGGTGCCTCACCCGCGCGCAGCAACGTCAGCGCGCGGTCCATGCCACCCACCGTGATGGACAGCATGGCCTGCTCCAGCACCGCAGGCTTGGGGTGGAAGGCGATCGACAAGCCCGCCACCGACATCATCGGCAGGTCGTTGGCACCGTCACCGACGGCGATGGTCTGTTCGGGCCGGATGCCCATCAGCTCAGCCACTTCCAGCAGCACGCGGCGCTTCTCAAGCCCGTCGACGATCTCGCCCCAGGGCCGCTGCACCAGCGCGCCCGTGAGCCGGCCGTCCACCACGTCCAGCATGTTGGCGCGCGCAAAGTCCAGCTTCAGGCGCGAACGGATGCGTTCGCTGAAAAATGTGAAGCCGCCGGACACCAGCAGTGTCTTTAGCCCCGCTGCCTGGCAGGCCTGCACGAAGGTCTCTACGCCCGGGTTCAGTTGCAAGTGTTGCGAGTACACCGCTTCCAGCGCGGACACCGGCACGCCGCGCAGCAGCGCCAGGCGCTTGCGCAGGCTGTCCTGGTAGTTGGCCATTTCGCCGCGCATCGCGGCTTCGGTGATGGCCGCCACTTCGGCCTTGCGGCCAGCCGCCGCAGCAATCTCATCGACACACTCGATGTTGATGAGTGTGCTGTCCATGTCGAAGGCCACGAGCTTGAAGTCAGTCAGCCGCAGCGGCGGCACGAAGCCGCGCACGAAAAGGCCTGGCTCCACTTCCTGCGCTGTCATGCGCCTTCCTTCAGCGGCTGCCCCAGCGCCTTCAACAAGTCACGCAGGTAGTGCGCGCGGTCGGCCGGCGCGCTGATCTCGCGGTCGATGCGCAGCTTCTGGTTGCCCACGAGCTTGATTGAACGATTCTTTTGCACCAGTTCAATGATCCGCTTGGCGTCGATGGGGGCGCCGACCAGGAAGGTGATGTTCATCAGCTTCGGTCCGGCGTCGATCTTCTGCACGCCGTACGGCTTGGCCAGCACGCGCAGGCGGTGGGTGTCGAAGAGCGTCTGGCCTTGTGTGGGCAGCTTGCCGAAGCGGTCAGTGATCTCTTCCAGCAGCCCGTCGATCTGGGCCGGCTTCTCCGCCGTGGCCAGGCGCTTGTAGAGGTTCAGGCGCACCTGCACGTCGCCGCAATAGGCGTCGGGCAGCAGGGCGGGCGCATGCAGGTTGATCTCCGTGGTGGCGGAAAGCGGCGACAGCAAATCGGGTTCGCGCCCCGCACGCAGCGATCGCACGGCTTCGCTCAACATTTCGTTGTAGAGCTGGAAGCCAATCTCCATCATGTTGACGCTCTGGTTTTCGCCCAGCACTTCGCCGGCGCCGCGGATTTCCAGGTCGTGCATGGCCAGGTAGAAGCCAGACCCCAGCTCTTCCATCTGCTGGATGGCTTCCAGCCGCATCGACGCCTGCTTGGTCAGCGCGGTAGTGTCGG
>JAYSYB010000602.1:0-8403 GCA_043716775.1 Rubrivivax sp. | reverse complement strand
CGCTTTCATCAAACCAATGTTGCCTTCCTGGATCAGGTCCAGGAACTGCAGGCCGCGGTTGGTGTACTTCTTGGCAATCGAAATCACCAGGCGCAGGTTGGCCTCGATCATTTCCTTCTTCGCGTCGCGGCTGGCCTTTTCGCCTTCGTTCATCTTCTTGTTGATGAGCTTCAGGTCTTCCAGCGGCACGACGGCGCGGCTTTGAAGGTCAGACAGCTTGGTCTGCAGTTCCTGCACGGCGGGCAGGTTGCGGGCCAGGATGGTGGCGTAAGGCTTGCCGGTGGCAACTTCTTTCTCGGCCCACTTCAGGTTCATCACATTGGGCGGAAAGGTCTTGATGAAGTGCTCTTGCGGCATGCCGCACTTGTCGACCACGATCTTGCGGATTTCGCGTTCATAGCGACGCACGTCATCAACCTGGCTGCGCAGGATGTGGCACAGCCGTTCAATGGTCTTGACGGTGAAGCGGATCGTCATCAGGTCTTCGCTGATGGCGTGCTGCGCTTTGTTGTACGGGGCCGACTTGTAGCCTTCCTTCTCGTACGACTTGCGCATCTTGTCGAAGTGCGTGCGCAGGGTCTCGAACTTCACCAGCGCCAGCTTTTTCAGCTCCTCAAGCTTCTTCGTCAGCGCCTTGCTGCCGCCTTGGCCGTCGTCGTCGTCCTCTTCGTCGAATTCATCGAAATCTTCTTCGGCCACGTAGTCGTCGGCTTCGTCGCTGCTGATGAAACCGTCGACGGCTTCGGAAATCTGCATGCCGCCGGCGGCGATCTTGTCGGCGGTGGCAAGGATTTCGGCGATGGTCGTCGGCGACGCGCTGATGGCCAGCATCATGGCCTGCAAGCCACCTTCGATGCGCTTGGCGATCTCGATCTCGCCTTCACGCGTCAGCAGTTCCACGGTGCCCATTTCGCGCATGTACATGCGCACCGGGTCGGTGGTGCGGCCGAATTCGCTGTCGACGGTGGACAGCGCGGCTTCGGCGGCTTCTTCGGCTTCTTCTTCAGTCGCCGTGGTGGCACCGCCACCGGCCACCAGCAGCGTGGCCGCGTCGGGTGCCTGCTCGTACACGGCAATGCCCATGTCGTTGAGCATGGAAATGATCGCTTCGAGGATTTCCTCGTTGATCAGTTTCTCGGGCAGGTGGTCGTTGATTTCCTGGTTGGTCAGGAAGCCGCGCGTCTTGCCCATCTTGATGAGCGTCTTCAGCTCCTGGCGGCGCTTGTTGGCTTCTTCTTCGGTGAGCGTGGTTTCTTCCAGGCCGAATTCGCGCATCAGCGCGCGTTCCTTGGCCCGGCTGACCTTCATGCGCAGCGGCTTGGCCTTGACTTCCTTCTCGTCGACAACGCCGACTTCAACTTCCGGCTCGCCTTCGATCTCGGCTTCGATCTCGGCCATGTCCACGTCCTCGACGGCCGGCACGCCCTTGGCAACGACCTCCCCCTTCTTGCCAGCCTTGGCGCCCTTTGCTTCCGGCTTGGGTGGCACGGTCTTGGCGCCGTTTTTCACGGCCACCTTGGGTTCAGGCTTCACGGCTTTCGCGTCCGCCTTCGACGCCGTCTTCGCGGGTGCGGCGACCTTGGCAGCCGGTTTGGCCGGCGCTTCAGCCTTCGGCGTGACTTTGGTCTTGGGCTCGCTGGCGGGTTTGGCGACAGGTTTGGCGGCGGACTTGGGCGTTGCGGCGGCGGTGGTGGTGGCCACCGCCGGGGTGGCGGCAGAAGCAGGCTTCTTGGCGGTCATGCGAATCCTTGAGGCTGAAGGGGCGACGGGTGACACGAGCGGGCCCTGCGACCCCACGCATGCCGGGCTGGGCCGGCAGGGGCGTCAACGCCCAGCGCACTCCGCCGCAGAGAAACTGCTGTCGGCGTCAGGGCCCGCACGTGTCGTGCAGGCAAGTTGGCGTGAACCTGTTGGGTGTGCAGCTCTTGCGGGGGAGGGTGGTGTTGACCGCGGTATTTACCGTTTGCCCCTTGTCGAGGGTGGTCGGGGCCCTGTTTTCCCGAAGATTTTGCTGCTGTCACTCTTGCCGCTGCGACAAACGCAGGATTATACCGTTTTGTCCAGGCGTCACCCCGCGCCGAGGAAGCTGACTGTTGCGAGGAGGGCCTTCACCCCGAGGCTGCGCTGCTGTGGTCACGCTCTCCCAGTCGGTGTAGCTTTATCTGTCTCTCTAGCTCCATGTATCTCGCTTGGCTCGTTGAATCGGTGGGTGCGGCGGCGATTTGAGCTTGCTCGCGTTCGAGCCTGTCGCGCCATAGCCGATGCATAACGTTCTTCATTTCAATGAACTCTAGATAGTCCTCGCCAGAGTTCACCCACATCTGGGCTGCGGCTGCCCAAGGTTCATCCATCATCGCCTGCGACAGCGAAGCCCAAGTCTGTGGCCCGTGCTCCGTAGTCTGACGTTCGAGCCAAGCTACGACTTCTCCGTGTGTGCCGTCCAGTTCATGCAGCAGGCCATGGTCGTCGTTGGCTAGGCGCGCCCACCAGTCGCTGTGGCGCAGCAGCAGACGCAGTGCCAAATCGGCCAGCGCAGCCGGCGCCTTGCGGCCCGGCAAGCGCAGCGGCGCCCGCTGCAGCGCTTGCAGCGCTGCAGCGCGTGGCTTGGCCGCTGGCGCGGCGTTGCCCCACAGCGACGATAGGTCGGCCAGTTCCAGTTGCGACTGCCGAGCCAACTCGGGCAGCAGCTGGCGCTTCAGCGCGCCGTCAGGCAGTGCGCTCCACAAGGGCTTGGCCTGCGCCAGCATGCGCGCACGGCCTTCTGCGGTGCCGAGGTCGGCGCCTTCTGCCGCTTGCAGGGTGAGCTGGCGCGACAAGGGCACGGCCTTGGTGACCTGCTCTTCAAACGCTGCGGGGCCAAGCTCGCGCACATAGCTGTCGGGATCGTGTTCGGTGGGCAGGAACAGGAAACGCACCGAGCGCAGATCCGTGGCGTGCGGCAGCGATGCTTCCAGTGCGCGGCCGGCAGCGCGGCGGCCGGCGGCGTCACCATCGAAGCTAAAGACCACGGCGTCGGTGAAGCGGAAGAGCTTTTGCACATGCTCTGCGGTGCAGGCTGTGCCCAACGTGGCGACGGCATTCGCGAAGCCGCTTTGCGCGAGCGCCACCACGTCCATGTAGCCCTCCACTACCAGCGCGTAGCCCTTGTCGCGCAGCGCCTGGCGCGCTTCGAACAGGCCATAGAGTTCGCGGCCCTTGCTGAACAGCGGCGTCTCCGGCGAGTTCATGTACTTCGGTTTGCTGTCGTCCAGCACGCGGCCGCCGAAGCCGATGACTTCACCGCCGACAGCGCGGATCGGAAACATCACGCGGTCGCGAAACCAGTCGTAGCGGCCGCGGTCGGCATCCGCTGGCGCGGCGCCTTCGCCTTCGACCGCATCGCGCAGCCGCACAAGGCCCGCTTCTTCCAACAGCGGGTCGTCATAGGCAGGGAACACACCGGCCAACGTCTTCCAACCAGCCGGCGCAAAGCCAAGCCCGAAGCGCGCTGCGATGGCGCCATTCAAGCCGCGTTTCTTCAAGTAATCCACCGCGCGCGCGTTCTCGCGCAACTGGCTGCGGTAGAAGTCGGCCGCCTTTTGCAACACCTGGCCCAAAGAAAGCCGGCGTTGGCGCAGCGTGTCGCGGCGTTCGCGTTCATCGGCGCTGACCTGCTCTTCGGGCACCGTGAGGCCCGCGCCCTGGGCCAGGTCGCGCACGGCTTCAACAAAGCTCAGGCCCAGGTGCTCCGTCAGGAAGCGGATGGCGTCACCACTGGCGCCGCAGCCGAAGCAGTAATAAAACTGCTTGGCCGGGCTGACGGAGAAGCTCGGTGACTTTTCGCCGTGGAAAGGGCACAGCCCCATCAGGTTGGCGCCACCGCGTTTGAGTTCGACGTGACGGCCCACAACATCGACGATGTCGACGCGGGACAGCAGTTCTTGCAGGAAGCCGGCGGGGATCACGCCCCGAGTCTAGCGACGCCTGAATCGGGCTCCGGTGTGGGCGCAGGCGTCAGCGCGAACATGCCCTTGTAGTCGCGCACCCAGCCCGCCACCAGGCTTGATGGCATCGGCGCGGCAATGCCGGTGCCCTGGCCGATGGTGCAGCCCATGTCCAGCAACGTGCGCGCCTGTGCCGGGCTTTCCACGCCTTCAGCCACCACCACGCAGCCAAAGGTGCCGGCCAGGCCGATCACGCCTTCGACGATGGCGCGGTCTTGTGCGTCGTCGAGCATGTTGTGAACGAAGGAGCGGTCGATCTTCAGCACGTCCACCGGCAGCCGCTTCAGGTAGGTCAGCGTCGAGTAGCCGGTGCCGAAGTCATCCAGGGCGAATCGCACGCCCAAAGCCCGGCAACGCACCAGCAACGCGGACGTGGCTTCGATGTCGGCATGCGCTGCCGTTTCGAGCATTTCGATTTCAAGCTGCGTGGCCAGCGGTTCGCTGTGACGCGCCAGCAGTTCCGACAGCCGCAGAGCAAAGTCGGGTTCCTGCAGGTGACGCGCAGAAACGTTGACGCTGACCGAGAGGTCCAGCCCGTCGCGCCGCCAGGACGACAGGTGGTCCAGCGCCTGTGCAATCACCCAGTCGCCAATGCGCGACGACAGGCCCGTGTTTTCAATCAGCGGCAAGAACTGCATCGGTGCCACCAGGCCCTGCGTCGGGTGTTCCCAGCGCAGCAGTGCTTCAAAGCCGTGCACACGCCCGCTGCGCATGTCCACCTTGGGCTGGTAGTAGAGCAGCAGCTCCTGTTGGTCCAGCGCTTCCTGGATGCGGCCAATGGCCAGTGCGCGTTCTTCGGTGCGGCGGCGGTGTTCGGGGTCAAAGAACAGGTAGCCGTTGCGGCCCGACTGCTTGGCGCCGTACATGGCGTGGTCGGCATGGCGCAACAGCGTGTCGGCGTCGCTGCGGTCGATGGGGTAGATGGTCGCACCCATGCTGGACGTGACGTTCACCGGCTCCTGCGCCGGGTCCACCACATAGGGCTGCGACACCACGCGCAAGACGCGTTCAACGGCCAGCCGCGCCTCTTCAAGCGTGCCGGCGCGCAGCAGCAGCACGAATTCGTCACCACCCAGGCGCGCGGCGGAATCGGTCCAGTGTTCGCGGCTGCGCAGCGCACTGCGCAGGCGGCCGGCCAGTTCGGCCAGCAGGCGGTCGCCAGCGGCGTGGCCGAAACGGTCATTCACAGGCTTGAAGCGGTCGAGGTCGAGGTAGCAGACGACGAGCAGGTAGTTGTCGCGGTCGGCGGCGCGCATCGCGTCGTCCAGCAATTCCGACAGCCGTGCGCGGTTGGGCAGCCGCGTGAGTTCGTCGAAGTGGGCCTGCCGTTCCAGCTGTTCGCGCTGGGCCTGCTGCTGCGTGATGTCAGAGATGACCAGCACGTGGTAGCGCAGCGACCTGTCAACCCCCTGCGCCGGGCCGTACACGGTGGAGATGGTGGCCTGCAGCGTGCAGAGTTCGCCGTTGCGGCGGCGTTCCAGCAGTTCACCGCGCCAGCTGCCGGTGTCGCGCAGGCCAGCCCACATGGCGGCACGCTGCTGGCGCGCAACGGGGTCGGCGGGCGTGGGGCGCAGCAGCGAAGGCACGGTGTCCAGAATCTCGTCGCGCGGCACGCCGAGGATCTGCGTGTAGGCGGGGTTGACGTCCAGCGCGCGCAGGTCAGCGTCGGTGATAAGCAGGCCTTCGTGCAGGTGCTGGAAGAGGCTTACCGACATCAGTTGGCGTTCTTGCGCCTGCCGTTTGTCGTGCACGTCGGCCAGCGTGGCCAGCAGGCGCACTGGGTGGCCGGCGCCGTCACGTTCAATCACCAGCAGCGTCGCTTCCAGCCAACGCCAATGGCCGCTCTGCTGGCCCTGCCGCTGCATGCGCAGCTCCAGTTGCCGCCTGCCGTCGTCCCCAACCGTCAGCGAAGCGATGGCGTCGGCCAGAGCCTTGCGGTCTTCGGGGTGAACCTGGTGGTGCCAAGCCAAAGGGTCCCATTGCTTGTCAGCGTGGCCGGTGAGGGTGCGCCACGCGGCCGATGCAAACCCGTCGTCACGCTGCAGGTGCCAATCTGCTACGCCCAGGCGCGAGCCGTCCAGCGCCCATTCCCAGCGCTGCGACCGGCCACGCCAGTCCACAGTGGCGGCATGCGTCACCAGCAACAGCGCCAGCGCCGAGCCCACCCAGGCCGCCAGTGCCGCCTGCACGCTGCCCCCCGCGACCCAGAAAGACAACCCCTTGGCGGCCGAACCCGCGACCAACAAGGACGCAATCAGCAGCCCGCTGGCAGCCAGTGCCAAGTGGCCCCGCAGCACCAGCACCACCACCACCACGTGCGGCAGGAAAAGCGCAAAAGCGCCAATCGGCGAGCGTGCCGACGGCGACAGCCACAGCAGCCAGCACATCACCAACACGGCCACCGCCCCGGCCGCAGTAGACCGCCAGGCCACGCCTGGCTGCAATGCGTGCAGCAAGCCGCGGTCGAAGGCCAGCACGGCCACTGCGGTGCACAACATCCCCAGGCCCAGCACGCACCAGCCCACGCTGAAGGCTTCCCACGGCGTCAGGCTCAAGCCCGTCATGGCCGTGGTGGCAGTAGTGGTGGCGGTGACCCAGGTGGCAACCGCCAGCGCGGCGGGCAGCGCGGCCCCGCAGATCACGGCGACGGCCAGGATGGCGACGTCCACAGCCCGTTCAAAGCGCGCGTCGAAGCCAAGCCGGCCCATCAAGGCGTGGGCCAGCCATGGCGCCAGCACCACCACGCCCGCACCCATCAGTGCAGCGGCAGCGGCCTGGCCGGACCCCAGCAGTGCCGCAAAAGTGCCGACAGCCACGCCCACCAACACTGGCCGCCCCCAGCGCCACTGCGCCGCCAGTGCCAGGCCCGCAGGCATGGCCAGGGCGCTCCAGGGCGCCAGGGTCAGGCTCAAGGTGCCGGCGTAAGACAGCAGCAGGGCTGACAGGCCCACTGCCATCACATTCAGGCCGGTGACGGCGGCGCCGTTGAGCGCACCCAACCAGTCACGCGGAGACGGGCTTGGGGCTTTTTCGTTCAAGACGGCACGTTGGCTGAAGGTGGTCGCGCCGTTTGGCTAAAGCCCGGGGCAGAGGCCGGTTTGGAAGAGGCCGGTTCAGAGCTTGAATTCCACGATGCCACGGCCGGTGGCCAAAGCAGCCTTCAGCCAATTCGGCTGCAAGCCGCGGCCGGACCAGGTTTGGCCGGTGGCCGCATCACGGTATTTCGGCGCGACCTTGCCGGTCTTCTTGCCTTTGCTGGACTTGCGTGCCATGCCGGGCGCTGCCGTCGGCGCGGCGCTATTCGTGGTGCCGCTGAACGCGGCCTTCTTGGCAACGCTGGTCTGCCGGGTCTTCGGGCTACCAATCACCCTGCTGCCGATGTCAGCCAGCGTCAACCCATATTGCGACATCAGCGTGCGCACTTGGCTGATGGCGTCGGCACGTTCGGTGCGCTGGGTATGGGCAATTTGCTTTTCAAGTTCAGCGCGCTGGGCCAGCAGGTCTTGCAGTTTGCTTTTGGACATCCGGAACTCCTGGTTGTTTTGAATGCGATTTAATATATCCGCAAACCATCCGTCCCGCGACGGTGCATACCCCGAATTAAATATCGACTCATTCGCTGGGCGGGACGTAGCCCATGGGTTTGTCAGCGCCACCACCGAAGAAAAACTGTTCCATCTGGCGCGCCAGATACTGGCGGGCGCGCGCATCGGCCAGATTCAGTCGGTTTTCATTCACCAGCATGGTCTGGTGTTTTTTCCAGAGATCAAAGGCCTCCTTGCTGACGCCGTCGTAAATGCGCTTGCCCAATTCACCCGGATACGGGCTATAGGCCATGCCTTCGGCTTCTTTCTTCAAATACACACATTGCACCGTTCGCGCCATGGTTCTTGCCCCTTGAAAATCAGTTGAATTTCTTCACCAGCACCTGCGAACGCCGGTCCCAGTTGTATTTGCGTTTGCGTGCTTCTGGCAGCCATTCCGGGTCGACCTGCGTGAAGCCGCGCTTGATGAACCAGTGCATGGTGCGCGTGGTCAGCACAAAGATGCTGTCGAATCCGCCGCTGCGCGCGCGCTGTTCGATGCGCTTGAGCAGCCTTTCGCCGTCACCCTGGCCCTGCGACAGCGGCGATACCGTGAGCGCTGCCATTTCGGCCGTGCGCGCTTCGGGGTACGGGTACAGCGCGGCGCAGCCAAAAATGATGCCGTCGTGTTCGACGACGCTGTAATTGTCCAGGTCGCGTTCGATTTCGGTGCGTTCGCGGCGCACCAGCGTGCCGTCTTTTTCAAAGGGTTCGATCAACTGCAGGATGCCCCCGACATCGTCGGCCGTCGCTTCGCGCAGGCTCTCGAGCTTTTCGTCCACCACCATCGTGCCCACGCCGTCGTGCGTAAACACTTCCAGCAGCAACGCGCCGTC
>JAYSYB010000601.1:0-2745 GCA_043716775.1 Rubrivivax sp. | reverse complement strand
GGCCACGGCCACGGTGCCGAAGTTCACCGTCATCATCGGCGGCAGTTTTGGCGCTGGCAACTACGGCATGTGCGGCCGCGCGTACTCGCCGCGCTTCCTGTGGATGTGGCCGAACGCGCGCATCAGCGTGATGGGTGGCGAACAGGCGGCCAGCGTGCTGGCCACGGTGCGGCGCGACGGTATCGAAGGCAAGGGCGGGGCCTGGAGCACTGACGAAGAAGCGGCCTTCAAGGCGCCCATCCTCAAGCAGTTTGAGCACCAGGCGCACCCGTACTACGCCAGCGCGCGGCTCTGGGACGACGGCATCATCGACCCCGCCGACACGCGCCGCGTGCTGGCGCTGGGCTTGAGTGCAAGCCTGAACGCACCGATCCCCGACAGCCCGCGTTTTGGTATTTTCCGCATGTAGTGTAGAGTGTGTGCACTTTGCAGACATTACACACATCATGCGCACCAACATCGATATCGATGACGACTTGATGGCCAAGGCCATGCAGGCCGGCCCGTACAAGACCAAGAGAGACGCGGTCGAGGCGGGCCTCAAGTTGCTGGCTCGCCAGGCCGCCTACCGCGAGATTCTCAAGTGGGAAGGCAAACTCAAATGGGAAGGCGACGAGTCCATCGACTGGACTGTGCCGGCCGCTGAAGCCGCGCCCCTGACGGTGCAAGAACCCAAACCGGTGCCGCGCCGTGGTCGTCGCTGATTCCGGCGTCTGGATCGACTTCTTCAACGCCGCAGCCAACCCTGCGCGCGACGAATTGCGCCGCATGCTGTTTGAAGGCACGGTGCGCATCGTCGTGCCCGACCTGGTGCTGTTTGAGGTGCTGCGCGGCTTCCGGCATGAACGCGACTTGCGGCAGGCCAAGGCCCTGATGAGCGGCCTGGCGGTGGAAGCCGCCTGCAGCCCAGAGCTGGCCCTGAGCGCGATGGACCACTGCCGCAGCCTGCGCGCGGCCGGCATTGCGCCACGCAGCGGCATCGACGTGCTGGTCGCCAACTTCTGCATTGAAAACAACTACCTGCTGCTGCACGGCGACCGTGACTTCACGGCCTTTGAAAAACACCGCGGCCTGCGCGGCTGGCGGCACTGATGCTGCAAAGGTCCGCGCCATGAGCACCCCATACCCCTCCCAACCCAGCACCACACTCGACGTTCGCCGCCCCAACGCCAGCGTCGCCGAGGTCTGGCTCAACCGCCCGGACGTGCGCAACGCCTTCAACGACAGCGTCATCCAGGAGCTAACCGCCGTCTTCCAGGCCCTGGGCGCAGACCCGGATTTGCGCGCCATCGTGCTGGGCGGCCACGGCAAGGTCTTCTGCGCGGGCGCTGACTTGTCGTGGATGCGGTCCATGGCGGACTACAGCTGGGTGCAGAACCACGCCGACGCAGCGGGCCTGGCGCAGATGCTGTGGACGCTGTGGAGTTGCCCGGTGCCCATCGTCGGCCGCATCCAGGGCGACTGCTACGCCGGTGGCGTGGGTCTGGCGGCAGTCTGCGACGTGCTGGTGGCGTCCGACGCCGCGCACTTCTGCCTGAGCGAAGCCAAGCTCGGCCTGCTGCCCGCCACCATCGGCCCGTATGTGGTGCGCGCACTGGGGGAACAGGCGTCGCGCCGCTACTTCGTCACCGCAGAACGTTTCAGCGCGGCGCAGGCGCTTGCGCTCGGCTTTGTGCATGAAGTGACGGCGCCAGAAGCGCTGGACGCCAAGGTGGCCGAGATCGTGGCCGCGCTGGTGGCCAACGGCCCGGCGGCAGTCAAGGCGTGCAAGCAGCTCGTCAAGGATGTCGCGGGCCTGCCCATCGACACGGCCTTGCGCGACGACACCGCGCGTCGCATTGCCGACATCCGCGCCAGCGCCGAAGGGCGCGAAGGCGTGCATGCCTTCCTGAACAAGCGCGACCCGGCATGGCGCGCACGGTGAAGCAGAAACCATGAACCTGGACCTGCCCCAACTCGCGGCCATTGCTGCCGCCATGGGCTGGGCTAGCGGCCTGCGCCTGTACGCGGTGGTCTTCATCACCGGCGCCGCCGGTTTCATGGGCTGGATTCCCTTGCCGGCGGGCTTGCACAGCCTGCAGCACCCGCTGGTGCTGGGCGCAAGTTTTGTCCTCTTCGTGGTCGAATTCGTTGCCGACAAGATCCCTGGCGTCGACACGCTGTGGGACGCCGTGCACACCGTCATTCGCATCCCGGCGGGCGCTGCGTTGGCGGCCGCGGCACTGGGCGCCGACGGCACCACCTGGACGGTGATTGCGGCGCTCATGGGCGGCACGCTGGCCGCCACCGCGCACGCGGCCAAGGCCACCACGCGTGCGGCGGCCAACACATCGCCAGAACCTTTCTCCAATGTGGCGCTGTCGCTGGCGGGTGATGCGGCGGTGCCTGCCATGTTGTGGCTGGCGTGGCAACAGCCGCAGTGGTTCTGGCCGGTGCTGGCAGTGGCGGTGGCGTTTGCAGTCGTGCTCATCGTCGTGTTTTTCAAATTCTTGCGTGCGCTGTTCAGACGCTTCAACCCACAACGAGCGGCTCCTGCCTGACTAAAGAGGTTTCATGTTCAAGAAAATCCTGATCGCCAACCGCGGTGAAATCGCCTGCCGCGTGGCCGCCACCGCCAAGCGCCTGGGTGTGCGCACGGTGGCCGTCTATTCCGACGCCGACGTGCACCGCTTCGTCGCAGGCGCGGACGTGGCGCGCGTCGGCGTCGGCGTCGGAATAGACGGCCACCGTGCGCACACCCAGGCG
>JAYSYB010000061.1:0-7432 GCA_043716775.1 Rubrivivax sp. | reverse complement strand
CCCCATGCGGAAACCTGCACCGCGAAGGCAGGCGTCCAGCACGGTCGGTGTGGCGGCTTGCTCCAGCAGCAGCGCCAGCGCTTCGGCGTAGTAGGGGCGGGCGATGCGGTTGACGATAAAGCCGGGCGTGCTGCGGGTGTGCACCGGCGCCTTGCCCCAGGCCTTGCTGAGCGTGAAGATGGCGTCTGCCACGCTGCTCTTGGTGTGCAGGCCCGACACCACCTCCACCAGCTTCATCAGCGGCACCGGGTTGAAGAAGTGCATGCCGACCAGACGGCCCGGATGCAACAGCCCGTTGGCGATGGCCGTGACGCTGATCGACGAGGTGTTGGTGGCCAGCACACACTGCGGCGACACGACGGCTTCCAGCTGCTTGAAGAGCGCCCGTTTGGCAGCCAGGTCTTCGACGATGGCTTCTACCACCAGCCCGGCGCCGCGCGCTTCATCGACCGCGCTGATGGGCGTGATGCGCGCCAGCAGCGCGTGCGCCGCGTCGGCGGCGAGCTTGCCTTTGGCCACCAGGCTGTCCATCGTCGTGACCAGCTTGCTTTTGGCCGCGGTGGCTGCTCCTTCGCGCGCATCATGCAGCAGCACGGTGTGGCCAGCCTGCGCTGCCACCTGCGCAATGCCCGCGCCCATGATGCCGGCCCCCACCACCAGCACGGTGGATTGTTGAAGTGTGATGTCGCTCACTTTGGCATCCAGGCTGGGGGTCGTTTGGCGAGGAAGGCGGCAAAGCCTTCGCGGGCTTCGTCGGTGCCGCGCACGCGGGTGATGGCCTGCGCGGTGAGTTCGATAACTTCCGCTGTGATGGGGCCGATTTCAAGCTGCGCGAAGAGCTGCTTGATTTCGCGCTGCGCGGCAGGGCCGCCGGCCAACAGCGCGGCGACGGTTGCATCGACTGCGGCGTCGAGTTCGTCGAGTGGCACCAGTTTCTGCACGAGCCCCATCGCCAGCGCTTCCGCCGCACCGATGCGCTCGGTGCTAAGTGCCAGCCGCTTGGCCTGGCGCTTGCCCACGGCGTTGGTGACATAGGGCCCGATGACGGCCGGCAGGATGCCGAACCTCGCCTCACTGACCGAGAAGCTGGCGTTGTCGGCCGCAACCGCGATGTCACACGCGCAGGCCAGTCCGACGCCACCGCCCAATGCAGCGCCTTGCACCCGCGCGACGGTGGGCTTGGGCGCACCTTCAATGCCGGCCAGCATGGCGGCAAAGCGCCGCGCGTCCTGCAGGTTCCAGTCCAGCGTGGCACTGCTGGCGCGTTGCATCCATTGCAGGTCGGCGCCTGCGCTGAAGTGCTTGCCCTCGCCGGCCAGCACGATGACACGCACGCTGTCGTCGGCGATCAGCTGCGCAAAGGCAGCGTCCAGCTCGCCGATCATCGCTTCGTCGAAAGCGTTGAAGACAGCGGGGCGCGCCATCGTCACTTGTGCCACGCCAGGGCCGCGAATCGTGAGTTTCAGCGTGTTGTACAGCGTGGGGTTCAGCGTATCCATCAGTAGGTTTCCAGGTGCAGCCGGCCTTCTCGCTTCATCGCCGCGCCCACCGTGTTCCAGTTCAGGCCGGCCTGTTGCGCCACGTCGTGCAGCGCAAGCACCACGCCTTCTTCCATCGCTTTCAGGCCGCAGACATAGAAATACGCCTGGGGGTCGGCCAGCAGCGGCGCGAGGTCGGCCTTGCGTTCGCGCATCGCGTCCTGCACATAACGTTTGGGTTGACCGGGCGTGCGGCTGAAGGCGAAGTTGATGTCGATGAAGTCTTTGGGCAGGCCTTGCAGCGGACCGAAGTAGGGCAGTTCTTCCTGGCTGCGGGCGCCGAAAAACAGCATCAGCTTGCCGCCTTCAAACTTGCCGGAAGCACGCTGCCGGCGACGCCATTCCGTCATCGCCCGCATCGGCGCGCTGCCGGTGCCGGTGCAGATCATCACGATGTGGCTCTTCGGGTGATTCGGCATCATGAAGCTGGTGCCGAAGGGGCCGATGACCTGCACGCTGTCGCCCACTTTCAGGTCGCACATGAAGTTGCTGGCCACGCCGCGCACGGGCTTGCCGTGGTGGTCTTCGAGCACGCGCTTGATCGTCAGCGAGACGTTGTTGTAGCCCGGCCTTTCGCCGTTGCGCGGGCTGGCGATGCTGTACTGGCGCGGGTGGTGGGCGCGGCCATTGCCGTCGGTGCCGGGCGGAATGACGGCGATGCTCTGGCCTTCCAGCACCGGGAATGGCATGGCCCCGAAGTCCAGCACGATGTGGTGCGTGTCGTAGTCGCTCAAGCCCGCTTTGCCGAGTTCGGTGACGCGCACGTTGCCGACGACGTTGGCTGTGATGTGCTTGTCGGCGGCGGGGTTGCGAGAGTTCGGGCCGTAGAGGTTGGTGTAGGCGTGCGCCGCGCTCCAGGGCGGCAGCGTGGCGCCGAATTGCGCGCTGTTGAAGGCGGGTTCGGTGCCGGGTTCGACGGGGGCCGAAGCTGCCACTTCTGGCTGTGCTTCCTCACTGATGTCACCGCCCGAGATTTCCGCCAACTGATCGCGGCTCAACTCCACCGGTAACTCGTCCCACCCCAGCTGCTCTTCCAGGCCGTAGGCCCTGACCAGCGGCATCTTGCGATAGTTGTCGATGCTGCCAGTAGGGCAGGGCGAGATGCAGTCGTTGCACCAGTTGCACTTGCTGGCGTCCACCACGTAGTTGCGTGAGTCGTGCGAGATCGCGCCCACCGGGCACATGGTTTCGCAAGTGTTGCAGCGGATGCAGATCTCGGGGTCAATCAAGTGCTGCTTGATGAAAGTCACGGCCATGTCCATCGGCGGTCTCCGGGTCGAGGCTGAAGTGTGGCACCGAGCCGTCGCCCGTAGGGCGAGGCGAGCCATCAAGTGAATGCCGCGGAACCGGCTTTGCCGGGCCGCTGCCCCCTTGAGGGGGGAGAGCCCGAACCGGAAACCGTCCAGTGGACGGATTCCCGGGCGAACGCGAAGCCGCTCCGGGGGTGGTCTCAGTTACGCGAAGCGCACGTACTCAAAGTCCACAGGTTGCCGGTTGATGCCCATCACCGGCGGCGCAATCCAGTTGGCAAACTTGCCGGGTTCCACCACACGGCCCATCAGGCTGGCGACGAAGGCGCGGTCGCTGCCGCTGGGCAGCCAGCGGTCTTCATTCGCCTTCCATTCGGCGTCTCCCACCACGCGCCCGTCGGGCGACACTTTCACGCCCGACAGCGCGCCGATGTTGCGGTGGAAGGCCTTGTGCGGCACGCTCAGGCGCATGGGGATGCCGGCCTTGTCCAGCACCCTGTTCCAGCGCTCGACACCCGCCACGCTGTCCTTGATGTAGTCGTCGCGCAGCACTTCGTTCAGCGCATTGAGCATCGGCACTTGTTTCTCGACCAACTGGCCATTGCGCGCTTCCAGCACTGGGTAGGTCTGGCCTTTCAGCACATGGTCGTCGGCGCGCTTGCCCTCTTCATAACGCCCCTTCAGGCCCGATGAATAGAAGATGGCGGCGTTGCTGGACTCGTCGGCACCGAAGAGGTCGATCGTCACGCTGAAGTGAAAGTTGATGTAGCGCTGGATCGTCGGCAGATCGATCACGCCGGCGTTGCGCAGCACCGTCACGTCGTCGGTCTTCAGCTCGTTCATCTTCTGCGCCGTGCGCTGGATGACGCGGCTGATGCCGCTCTCGCCCACGAACATGTGGTGCGCTTCTTCGGTCAGCATGAACTTGGTCGTGCGCGCGAGCGGATCAAACGCACTTTCGGCCAGCGCGCAGAGCTGAAACTTGCCGTCGCGGTCGGTGAAATACGTGAACATGAAGAACGCCAACCAGTCGGGCGTGGCTTCATTGAAGGCGCCCAGGATGCGCGGGTTGTTGGCGTCACCGCTGCGGC
This sequence comes from Rubrivivax sp., assembly GCA_043716775.1. Classification (GTDB taxonomy): domain Bacteria; phylum Pseudomonadota; class Gammaproteobacteria; order Burkholderiales; family Burkholderiaceae_C; genus Rubrivivax. The sequence goes on along the minus strand of JAYSYB010000061.1, from coordinate 3,553 downwards.
GTTCGAGCAGGCCTTCGGCTTCTTCACGGCCGTCGCGGCCGAAGTGTTTGTGCAGCAAATAGACCATCGCCCACAGGTGACGGCCCTCTTCAACGTTGATCTGGAACAGGTTGCGCAGGTCGTACATGCTGGGCGCTGTCAGGCCCAGGTGACGCTGCTGTTCAACCGACGCCGGTTCGGTGTCGCCCTGCGTCACGATGATGCGACGCAGGTTGGCGCGGTGTTCGCCGGGCACGCTGTCCCAGGCCTTCTCGCCTTTGTGGTCGCCGAAGTGCACTTGCCTGTTTGCGTCCCCCGGATTCAGGAAGATGCCCCAGCGGTAATCCCGCATCTTCACGTGACCGAACTGCGCCCAGCCTTGCGGGTCGACGCTGACGGCGGTGCGCAGGTAAACGTCCATGTCGGTGGACCCCTCGGGCCCCATGTCGTCCCACCAGTTGATGAAGTTGGGCTGCCACTGTTCCAGCGCGCGCTGCAGCGTGCGGTCGTCGGACAGGTTGATGTTGTTGGGGATCTTTTCGCTGTAGTTGATGGTGCTGGTGGTGCTCATGTTTGCTCCTGATTTTCTTTAGACGCGATTCCAGTCGAAGGCGGCTTTGTCGCCCTTTCCGTACACTTTCAACGCGCCCTTTTCACCGACAGCGTTGGGGCGCTGGAAGATCCAGTTCTGCCAGGCCGTCAGGCGGCCGAAGACGCGGGTGAACATGTTTTCGGGGCCGTTGAAACGCAGGTTGGCTTCCAGGCCCGTCAGCGCGTCGGGGCTCATGGCCACGCGCTCCTCGACGGCGATGCGCACTTCTTCAGACCAGTCGATGTCGTCGGGGTTGGCGGTGACCAGGCCGACTGCGTACGCCGCGTCGGCATCCAGTGCTTGGCCGATCGTGGCGCGCACGGCGTCCAGCGCGGGCGCTTCGTCGTAGAAGCGGCGTTGCAGGCGGCTCTGGCCGGTAACCATCGGATAGAGGCCGAAGTTGGTCTCGCTCACCGTGAGCTTCGGCGCACGCGCTTCATCGTCCGGCAGCGCCAGGTGGTAGCTGCGGTCGCAGGCCAGTGCCAGTTCCAGCAGCGTGCCGGCGAAACACGATCCCGGCTCGATCAGCGCAAAGAGGCTGCGCGACGACACGTCCAGGCGGCTGAAGGTGCGGCGCAGATAGCCGGTGGTTTCGCGCACCAGCCAGTGGTTCTGGTGTGCCAGCAGCGTGGCATCCATGGCCAGCACGGCAGCCGCGTCGCCTTGGGTCTTGATGAGCCAGGTGCCGATGTCGAGCTCGCTCGTGCGCATCTGCAGGATGGCGTCTTCCAGTTCGCGCGCCAGGGCCAGCGGGTACCAGGCGGCGCCCTCTGCTTCGATGCCGGCGATGTCGGTGGGCTGTGCCGTTGCCGGTGCACTGACCGTGAAGGTGGCCGTGCGCTTGCTGCGGTCGATCTCGACCGTGACGTGGCCATAGCGCAGCGCATCAGCTTCCAGCGTGCATGCCAGCGGTGTCAGTGCTACGCCTTTGCCGTCAGCGGGCCGGTCGCTCTTCGTGGCCAGTTCCAGCGCGCGTTCCTGCACCTTGGCTGCAAAGACCGCCGGCTTGGCGATGTCGTCCACCAGGCGCCATTCCTTGGCCTTGGCGCCGCGCACACCTTCCACGCTGGTGCAGAAGATGTCGGCGCGGTCGTGACGCACCTTGCGTTTGTCGGTGACACGGGTCAGGCCACCGGTGCCGGGCAGCACACCCAATAGCGGCACTTCGGGCAGGCTGACGGCGCTGCTACGGTCGTCCACCAGGATGATCTCGTCGCAGGCCAGTGCCAGCTCATAGCCGCCACCGGCGCAGGCGCCATTGACGGCGGCCAGGAACTTCAAGCCGCTGTGCGTGCTGCTGTCTTCAAAGCCGTTGCGCGTCTCGTTGGTGAACTTGCAGAAATTGACCTTCCAGGCGTGGCTGCTGACGCCCAGCATGAAGATGTTGGCGCCCGAGCAGAACACGCGGTCCTTGGCACTGGTAAGCACGACAGTGCGAACTTCCGGGTGTTCAAAGCGGATGCGCTGGATGGCGTCGTTCAGCTCGATGTCCACGCCCAGGTCGTAGCTGTTGAGCTTGAGTTTGTAGCCCGGGCGCAGACCGGCGTTTTCGTCGAAGTCGGCCGCCAGTGTGGCCACAGGACCTTCGAATTTGAGCTTCCAGTGACGGTACTCGCTGGGCTGCGTCCGGTAGTCAACGCGGGGGGCGGTGGTCATGGGGTGCTCCTGGAGGTAGTGCGGGTGAAGGTCGATGATATGCATCATAATTCGCACCGAGACGTTGTCAAGCAGTTTACTGCATCATTTTGCGACCAACCCGAGGGCTTGACGCACCATCGCACGCAGCAGCTGGAAGCTTCCGTCCAGCGGCTGGCTGCTGGTGTTGAGCTTGAGGTCTGCCTTCGAATAAAAGGCTGCCCGGCCGGCCAGGATGCCCTTCAGGTCGGCCATCGCTTCGCGGCTGGCGGCCATCGGCCGCAGGTCGCCTTGCGCGGCGACACGTTTCATGTGGTCTTCGGGGTCGGCCTGCAGCCAGACGGTGCTGCAATGGCTGAGCAACTGGTTGAAGGTGGCGGCGTCGCTGACGATGCCGCCGGGTGTGGCAATCACCGCTTCGGGGTAGATCTGGATCGCTTCTTCCAGCGCCCGGCGTTCATAGCGGCGGTAGGCGTTTTGGCCATACAGGGCCTGGATTTCGCTGATGCTGCAGCCGGCGAACTTTTCAATTTCGCGGCTCAGTTCGACGAAGGGGTAGTCCAGGTCGTCGGCCAGCATCTGCCCCAGGGTGGACTTGCCCGCGCCGCGCAGCCCGACCAGCGCGACGCGCGTGCTGCGCTGGGCCGCAGTCGAGCCCGGCGCTGCACCGTTGGCACCATTCGCGCCGCCCGTGCCCAGCAGCTGCCCGACGGCGACGCGCACGCGGCGCAGTGTGGCCTCGTCGCTGCGTTCCAGCAGTTCGCGCAGCAGCAACCATTCGGGGCTCGACGTGGTGATGTCACCCAGCAATTCCGCCAGGCTGCATTGCAGCGCGCCGGCCACTTGCAGCAGCACCAGGATGCTGGCATTGCCAGTGCCGTACTCCAGGTTGGCCAGGTGGCGCTCGGACACGTCGGCGGCCAGCGACACGGCCTTGCGCGTCATGCCGCGGCGCGACCGCAGGGCGCGCAGGCGGTCGCCCAGGGCCGACAGAAAAGGATGCCTGTCCCCGGGCTCGGCCGTGGTGGCAGTTGGTGTTATCCCGGGTACATGCAATATAGTGCTTGACATGGTGAGCAGGTGGTTCTATCGTTCTCCTACGCACAATAGTGCATACCGCCCGCCGGCGCAAGTTGGACGAACGATGGACAAGACCGCAGACCATGACAGCCGCTGAATTCCGCCTCGAGATCGCAGCCCTGACCCGGCAGTTGGTCGGCCGCCCGCTGGACGCCGCGCTCGACACCTGGCTCAACGCCGAGGTCGGCCCCGGCACCGAAACCTACGCGCGGCTGAAGGCTGCCTGCCAGGCGGGTGCAGCCGAAGGTTGGCTGTGCAATCGTGAGG
>JAYSYB010000007.1:0-8057 GCA_043716775.1 Rubrivivax sp. | reverse complement strand
TGACATCGACGCCGTAGGCCGACGTGTCCTGGCTGATCACCAGCAATTCCTTCACGCCGCCTTCAAACAGGGCGCGCGCGTCAAGCAGCACATCGCCGATGGGGCGCGACACCAGGTCGCCGCGCATGCTGGGGATGATGCATAAGGTGCAGCGGTGGTTGCAGCCTTCGCTGATCTTCAGGTAGGCGTAGTGGCGCGGCGTGAGCTTGATGCCAGCTATCCCTCTAAATTCAGCACGGAAGTCAGCCCGCGCCTCCGGCATCAGATCAACGAAGGGATCGTGCGGCTTTGGCACGTGCAAGTGCACGGCGTCCATCACTTCCTGCGTGGCATGCGGCCCGGTGACGGCCAGCACCTTGGGGTGCATCTGCCTGACGAGGTTCCCGCCGTCGGCACCGGCCTTGGCGCCCAGGCAGCCGGTGACGATGACCTTGCCGTTGGCTGCGAGGGCCTCGCCAATGGTGTCCAGGCTCTCCCTCACCGCGTCGTCGATGAAGCCGCAGGTGTTGACGATGACGAGGTCGGCGCCGGCGAACGTCTTGCTGGTCTCGTAGCCTTCGGCACGCAGCTGCGTGAGGATCAACTCAGAGTCGGTCAGCGCCTTGGGGCACCCCAGCGAGACGAAGCCGACGGTAGGTGCGGCCGACGCCTGCACGGGGGTGGGTGAAGAAGTTTCAGTCATGCGCCGATTCTGGCCGATGAAGGCCACTGGGCGCGGCGAACGCTGCAGGCCGTTCCGCCAACACAAAGGGCCGGACGGGCCGCACGGGCCGAATCAACGCCGGGGCGGAAAGCCCGGGACGCCCGGAAACAGATTGCCGGCTTCCTGCATCTTTTCAAGCATGGCTCGTCCCTGTTCGACGTAGGTGCCCATCAAGCCCTGCAGCGCCGTGGGCTGTGCGCTCATGAACTGGCTCCACGACTCGGGGCTCAAGCGCTTGGGGTCGTAGAGGCCGGCGCCCTGGGCGACGAAATTCTTCTGCAGTTCCGCAAAGGTGCTCATGTTCTGCTCGAGCATCGAACCCATCACACCCTGCATGGCGTGGCCGTAGAAGCGGATGATCTGGCTCAGCGTGGCCGCAGTGAACATCGGCACGCCACCTGACTCTTCTTCCAGGATGATCTGCAGCAGGATGCTGCGCGTCAGGTCCTCGGCGGTCTTGGCGTCCCGCACTTCAAAGTCGTCGCCCGCGAGCACCATTTTCTTCACGTCCGCCAGCGTGATGTAGCTGCTGCTCTGCGTGTCATAAAGGCGGCGGTTGGGGTACTTCTTGAGCACGCGCACCGCAGCGGTTTTACCGGCCGGCGCAGGCTCTGAAGCGGAAGCAGCGGGTCTGCGGGACGTGGGCATGCGGGGCAATCCTTCAACGGCGGGCGTCGGCCATTCTAGGAGCCGCGTTCCGCGCCACAGTCGGCGGGTTTTCCCGGCGGGTTTTCCTGGCCGATCAGGGCAGCCCCTGGGCCACGAAGTGCGGGTTCTCAAAACCGGGTTTGCCATAGCGCAGCGGCACGCCAGTCAGGTCGCGCACTTCACCGCCCGCTGCGCGCAAGACTGCGTGGCCGGCGGCCGTGTCCCATTCCATCGTGCGGCCCAGCCGCGGGTAGATGTCAGCCTCGCCCGCCGCCAGCAAGCCGAACTTGAGCGACGAGCCCACCGCCACGCGCCGCACCACCGTGCGCGTGCCAAGCCATGCGGCAAGCCACTGCGCCATCGCCACCTCGTCACCGTGCGATCGGCTGCAGGCCAGCACCAAACCGTCGGCGCCAGGTTTCCGGCAGGCGATGGCATGCCGCTCTACGCCCTGCTCTCCCCGCTCTTCCCGCCAGGCGCCCAGCCCCATCACACCAGCCACCAGGCGGTCGGCCACCGGTTCGTAGACGACGCCAAGCACTGGCGCGCCGTCTTCGACGAGAGCGATGTTGACCGTGAACTCACCGTTGCGCGACACGAATTCGCGGGTGCCATCCAGTGGGTCCACCAGCCAGAAACGGCTTCCGACAGCGGGCGTGTCGCCACGCGAGGCCGCCTCCTCGGCCACCACCGGCACGGCCGCGTCCAGCGCCTGCAGCGCAGCGACGATGCAGCGCTCTGCGCGCTCATCCGCTTCGGTCACGGGCGAGGTGTCGGCCTTGCCGCGCACCTCGAAGTGGCCCGCATAAACCTGCAAGATCAGCGCACCGGCTTCGCGCGCTACTGCTTCAACCTGGCGCAGCAGTTCCAGGCTGGCCCAAGTCGTGGTGATGGCGGTGATGGCGGTGATGGCGGGCATGGCGGGCATGGCGGGCAAGCAGCTGGGAACTGGGCCAGCGCCCGGTCGCAAAAGGATTCGATGCTGTCCAAGAAGCACGGCATCACCCGCAGCGTCAGCACCGTGACCGTGCCGTCGTGACGGCCTGGTTCAGAGAAGGCATGGGCAGTGAAGCCGGCAGAACAGCGCCGGCAGGTGGGATGTTTCAACAGGCGCGAGACTACAGCGCAGCCCGACCCGACGGAACAGGCCTGCGACGAGAAGCGCTGGAACGGCCCTAGGCGTCGCCCCTGCGCCGCAGCAAAGTGCGAAGGGTCTGGATCTCGTCCAGCAGGTCGATCACGATGGCGGCGCCCTCAAGGCCGATGTCCAGTTCGCGCGCCAGGCGCAAGGCGCGCCGCGCCTGCAGCAGCGCAGGTCCGCTGAAGAGCCAGGCCTCGGGCCCGGCGCCAGTCGGTGCCAGCAGGCCTTCGCGCACCAGCGCCAGCAATTCATCGCGGTCGGCGCCGCTGGCGCGGCACAGCTCGGGCAGCGTGAACACCACACGCTCGTCGATGACCACGCTGGCGGCAACCCAGCCCGCGTTGTCAGCCATGGTGTTCACCCTGCAATGTCTGACGGGGATTGAAGTCCGGGAAGGCGCGCGCCAATGCCCGCCAGGCTTCCTTGTCGGCTTCCGACGTGGCTGGCGGCAAGCTGATGCCCAGCACCGCATACAGGTCGCCCGGTGGTTCGCCGGGCAACCCGCGCCCCTTCAGGCGCAGCTTGCGGCCCGACCCCGACCCGGGCGGGATGCTGATATGCACATCGCCGTCGGGTGTGCTTGCGGTGACGGCAGCGCCCAGCGCTGCTTCGCTGGGCGTCAGGGCCAAGTCGAAGCTGACATCGCTTCCGTCGAGCCTGAACACGGCATGCGGCTTGAAGCGGATTTCCAGGTACAGGTCGCCAGCGGCAGCACCACCCTGGCCCGTGCCGCCCTGGCCTGCCAGCCGAAGATGCTGCCCAGCGCGCACGCCCTTGGGAATCTGCACTTCCAGTTGTCGGTCGTGCAAGCTGGCACGGCCATCAGCGTCGAACACCGGCACCCGCAGCGACACCGTGCGCTGCGCGCCGCGGTAGGCGTCCAGCAGGTCGATGACGACCCTGGCGTGGTGGTCTTCGCCTTGCGCGTGCACGCCGCCGCCGCCGGGGCGTGGCGCGCGCCGGCCCCCTTGGCTGCGGCCGAAAAGGGATTCGAAGAAGTCGCTGAAATCCGCGTCGCCACGCCCGCCCGGCGGCATTGCGCCGTTGCCGCTGAATTCAAAGCCGCTGTCCCAGCCGGGGGGCGGCTCAAATGGTTGGCCGCGTGCATGGCGCTGGGCAATGTCGTCATAGGCCGCGCGGCGTTCGGGGTCGATCAGCGCTTCGTGCGCTTCGGCCACATCCTTGAAGCGCGCTTCGGCATTGGGCTCCTTGCTGACGTCGGGGTGAAACTTGCGCGCTTGTCTGCGGTAGGCGCGCTTGATTTCGTCTTGCGTGGCGCTGCGCTCCACACCGAGCGTGGCGTAGTAGTCCTTGAAGTCCATGCTTGTGGGTGCCCAAGGGCGCCGGCGATGCCTACAAGGCCTTGGCCGGCAGGGGCACGGCACCGGCACCGCCCACGCCGCTGTCCCCGGTGCCCCAGTAACCGCTGCGGCCGTGGTGTTTGTAAAGCCCCATCTCGGTCAAACGGTTGAGTTCAGCGGTGGAATCAAAGGGCGGCGCTTCCTGGATCGACAGCCGTGTCAAGTCCACCAGCACGGCCTCGTCAGACCAGTGCACGGCCGTCACCCATTGCGGCGCCACCAGCACCTGGTGGCCCAGCCACCAGTTGCTGGTGTTGACGATGAGGTAACGGATGGCCCAGGTCTGGTCGTCCACCAGCATGCCTTCCACGTGGCCGATTTCGCCGTCGGTGGCATGCAGGTGGTAGCCCATCACTGCCTGGCAGCTGCGCAGGTGCGGGTCGTCACGGCGGTGGCGGGCACGCTTGGCCGCAGCATAGGCCTCGGCTTCACGTTCCTGCGCAGCGCGGTCGGCACCAAACTCCACGCTCTCTGGCACCAGGCCATACGGCATCAGGCCCTCGCCCCACAAGCCCATGCCACCCCAGTAGGCCGGGTAGCCGTAATAGCCCAGGTAGTCTTGTTCGTGCTGGCGCGATACCGGCTTGTCGGTGTCGATGTCGGGGCTGTGCCGGACCTGGTCCTGCGTGATGGACACCGGTAGCGTGCGCGCGGCCCAGTCGGGCTTCAAAAGCGAAATTGGCGAGATCAGCACCTGGCGGCTGTCCAGCCACGAGCCCGTGTCCACCACCAGGTAGCGAACGGCCCATTCGTCGTCATCGAAGTAGAAGTCCTTGACCTTGCCGATGGCGCCGTCAGTGGCACCAATGGTGCAATCTTCCAGGTCTTTCATGCTGCGCAACATGGCTCGTGCCCTCGGGGCTGCAGGCGGGTTTGCCCGATTCCACTGTGCGGGTTGCCGCGGCGCCGGGTCTGTTCGGTAGCGTACTTGTCGCGGACACTCAACGCCCGTGCGATTCGAACAGCACCTCAGGGTATTGTTTTGCAGGGCCATCGAGCAGCGGTGCCGGGCGGCCCAGGAGGTGTCGGTCGAAGAACGCCAGCGAATAGGCATTGACAATGCCGTGCGCCCGCCGGTTGTCGATCGGCCCGGCGATACCCAGAACGCGGGACAGCGGAGTCCACAGCGCTAAGTCGGTGAAGTTGCTGTGGAACATGCCGGGCACCCGCATGAAGCAGCCATCGCCCGACAGGCCTTCATACATCGCGCGCATGCTGCCCTGATGGGCTTCGATCTCTGCGTCCGGCCAGCCGCCGGCTCGTTGACGTTCAAGCCGCATGCTGGCTGCATCGCGGTGATCCACATGCCGGGCTGCTGCAAGCCCGCCTTGACCACGGCAGCGGACATCGGGGCGTCCATCACCAGACAGGCCCGCAACCGTGGATCAGTGCGGCAGGCTTCACCGACGACGATGCCGCCAAAGGAGACCCCGAACACGCCGACACGCTGCAAGTCCAGCCTGCCAGTCAGGACGCCGTTCGGGTCTGCCCCGTTTAGCGTGACAAGCCGGTCCAGCGCAAACGCTGCATCCGCTGCCAGGTAGGGGACGATGCTGTTGTCATCCGCTGGTCAAGGGCGACAACGATGTAGCCGTGCGAGACCATGTGCTCGACCTGGAAGGAGTTCATTTGGCGGAAGCCGGTGGCGCCTTCCAGGAAAAGCAGCACCCGTTAGCGGGGTTGATCGACTGCCGAAGGTGCAGACACCCTGGCGTGGGTGGTGATGTACTTGAAGTGCCCGAAGACAAACGCAGGCTTGCCGTGGATACGTGCAAAGGCCGTCGTGACGGCATCGGCATCCGGAATGTAGGCGGCAGGCGGTCCGGGCGAATTGGCCTGCGCCGGGTACCAGATTTGCGCCTTCAGTTGCCTGCGCGCTTTTGTATCTGCGACGAAGACCTCTTTTGGCGACTCAATCCAGCAAGACCAGGTGGCCCAGATCCTGCGCAGCCTGCACAGCCTCTGATGGCAAGGCCGCCGAACTCTGGCCCCGGGTGCCCCAAACAATGTCGGTGAGCGGGCCGCCCATGCGCTCAACCATGCACGGGCCCAGCGGGATGTTGGCCCTGCGGCCGTTTGCCGCAAGGTAAGTCACGGGGCCGGTGATGCGGGCGGTATGCGTCGTCATGGTCATGATCGAGCCAATCGTTTTGATGCACTGGGCGCTGCAGGCCATCTTTGCAGAACCATTGGCCCCGTACCGTTCGCCTGCGTACAGACCCGGCCAGGCACCTGCACAGGCTCTGTCAATGCAACAACTTCGGCCACCGCACAGGCGATCTCCTGCGACGCGGTGCGTGTCAACGTCGGCAAAGTGTTTCTTTAGCTTGATCTGAGCCTCCAGGCAGCCCTGTGTGGCGCAGACCCGGCGCTTGAGATGCAGGTGCCCGGGTCCAGCCACCGGTTACTTCGTGCGTGGCCGCGTTACCTTCTTGTCGGGCTGGCTCAGCCAACCGGCGCGCAAGGCCTTGACTGCTTGAACCACCGACCGGGCAACGTTGCGTGTTTCCTCCTGCACCGCCTTGTCCTTGTCCAGCGCGTCGTGGCTGTTGAAGTAGGGCTCGTAGTAGCCGATGTAGCGGTCAATCTTGGCCGCCGCGCCGGCGTCGATCAGCCCCATCCAGTCCAACCAGTCGGTCAGGTTGCGCCGGTGCGATTCGACACCGGCCACGTCTCCATGCACCACCACACCATAGGCGCGGCCGGCCACATGCTTGGGGTAGTCCCAGCCCTGCTGCTCAATGCGTTTGGCCTCGGCCACGTGCTTGCCGTGGGTGGTTGTCGGGTCGGGGTTGCCGCCGTCGGCACACACCATGCGGTCGATCATCAGCTTCAGTGGGCTTGGCGACTGGTACCAGTAGGTCGGCGCCAAAACGATCACGGCGTGGGCCGCCACCCAGCGCTCGTAGATGTCGGCCATCCAGTCGGCCGCCTGGTCCAGCGCGTGGTTGGGGTAACAGCTGCAGGGCCAGTGGCACAAAGGCATGGCACTGGACACACAACCCTTGCACGGGTGGATGCGGCGGCCGTATTCCGAAGTGACGAGACTGAGGTCCAACACATCGGCCTGCAGGCCAGCGCGCTCGACAACGTGCTGTGCGATCTGGGTCAGGCGCCAGGTCTTGGACGCCTCGCCCGGACAGGTGCCGTCGTTGCGCGCGCTGCCACAAATCAACAGCACACGCGACGGTGTGGTGCTGTCACTCCAGCGCTTCTGCGCGGCCTTCAGTCGCTTGCGGGTGTCGAGCCATTGCACCGAAACTTCGTAAGTGGGGTCCGCAAAACCGCGACCGGCAGGCCGCGTGATCGGCGCCTTGCGGCCCTCTTGCACGGCGTCCCACGCGATGGCTTCGAGGCGCGCGATGGCGGGGCGCTCAACTTCAAACGCTGGGTCGTAGAAGCGCACGTTGAAACGCTCGCGAAACTGTGCACGCGTCAACGGCGGCGGTGCTTGTCCGGTACGGATCTTGGTAATGGCGGCTCCAATGCTTGGCTTCGAAGTCTGTGCCCCGATACCGGCGCAGCGTTTGAGACGGTGCCGCGCGTTCGCGCGCAGGCGCTGTCACTTTCTGGATGCGTATGAGCCCGTTCTGCGGCGATCAAGTTCATGCGCAGCCTGGACTGCGGCTTCCAGACCTTGCAAACCGAAGGACACATCGACCACGGCGCCATTGAGGAAAAAAGCCGGTGTGGCCCTGATCCCGGTTTGTTCCGCCGCGCGGCGGTGCTCTTGCACGCGCTGGGTGTAGATGCGGTCAGACATCTCACCATTGAAGCGAAGCATGTCCAGGCCCAGGGACTCGGCATAACCGGTCAAAGCAGCCAGTTTCAGGTGGTGTGGCTGAGTGAACAGCAGGTGGTGCATCGCCCAGAACTGACCCTGCGCAGCGGCCGCTTCCGCAGCCTCAGCCGCCAGTTGCGCGTGCGGGTGAACCTCGACCAGCGGATAGTGGCGAAACACGAAACACAAGCGGTCACCGAACGTCTCCACGAGATGCCGGGTCAGCGGTTCGGCCTGAATGCAGGCGGAACATTCGTAGTCGCCGTATTCCAGCAGGGTCAGCGCTGCGTGCTTGTCACCTTGTCGGTGGTCTGCGCCACGCAGGGCGAGCACCTGCGTTTCAAACTGCGGCGGGGCGTGGGCTGCGTGGGTCGTCACGGATGTTCCTTGGCTGACGAAAGGGGTTTACAGGCACGCACACCT
>JAYSYB010000600.1:0-2749 GCA_043716775.1 Rubrivivax sp. | reverse complement strand
CGAATCCAGCCACCCCACCGGCAGCTTGAAGCACCGCCTGGCGCGCAGCCTCTTTCTGCACGCGCTGTGCAACGGCTGGCTGCAGGAAGGTTCCACGGTGGTAGAAGCGTCCAGCGGCAGCACGGCCATCAGCGAAGCCTACTTTGCGCGCCTGCTGGGCCTGGCTTTCATTGCGGTGATGCCGCGTGCCACCAGCCCGCAAAAGATCGCGGCTATTCGCTTCCATGGCGGCCAGTGCCACTTGGTGGACGACCCGCATGCGGTGTATGCCGAAGCAGAACGGTTGGCTGTCGATAGGCAGGGCCACTACATGGACCAGTTCACCTACGCCGAACGCGCCACCGACTGGCGCGCCAACAACAACATCGCAGAAAGCATCTACAGCCAGATGCAGCGAGAACCGCATCCGTGCCCGGCCTGGATCGTCGCCGCCGCTGGCACCGGCGGCACGCTGGCAACCATAGGCCGCTACGTCCAGTACTGCCGCCACGCCACGCGGGTGTGCGGCGTCGACGCGGAGCGCAGCGTCTTCTTTGCGCACTACCTAAGCGGCGACCCGACGCTGACGCTGGACCACGGCTCACGCATCGAAGGAATCGGCCGCCCGCGCGTGGAAGCCTCGTTTGTGCCCGGCGTGCTGGACGCGATGGTGAAGGTGCCCGACCTGTGGAGTTTGGCTGCGATGCATGCCTTGAGCGTGCGCCTGGGCCGGCGTGTGGGCGGCAGCACCGGCACCAACCTGGTGGCCGCGCTGGCCTGTGCGCAGGCGCTGCGAGATGAGAAACAGCCGGGCTCGATCGTCACGCTGCTTTGCGACGACGGCGAGCGCTACCGCCACAGCTACTACAACGACGCCTGGCTGCAGGCGCAGGGCCTGGACTGCGGCGCCGAGAGCGACGCGCTGGACGTGTTGATGGACCGCGGCGAGTGGCCGGCTGCGCTCAGGTCACAGTGGGGTCTTGCGGGTGAATTGGCGGATCAACGGGTCGTTGAACCGGCCAGTGAACGGGCCGGTGAGCAGACCGGTGAGCGGGCCGCCTGAGCCGCAACCTCAAGGCACCGCGCTGTACGGCCCGCCCACGGCCAAGGCCTTGATGTACGCCGGCCGCGCGTGGATGCGCGCCAGCCAGCCGGTCAGCGCGGGGTAACTCGCGTCCAGCCCCGCGCGTTCGGCGGCGGCCTCCACGGGGTAGCTCATCTGCACATCGGCCGCGCTGAATTCAGCGCCAGCAAACCAGGGCCGGGTGCTGAGCTCGCTTTCCATGAAGGCCAGCAGCCGCTTGAGGTTGGGCCCGATGTAGCCGGCCGTGACCTTGTCGGCAATGCCGCGCACCACCGGTTTGATGAAAAAAGGCACCGGCGCTGCACGCACCTTGTCAAAAATCAGTTTCAAAAGCAGCGGCGGCATCAGGCTGCCTTCTGAAAAATGCAGCCAGTAGGTGTAGCGGCGCTGATCGGCGCTGCCCAGCGGCGGGCGCAGCCGGCCGGCGCCGTAGACGTCGATCAGGTATTCGACGATGGCGCCGGATTCGGCCACCACGGTGCGGCCGTCGGTGTTGCTGTTGCGGTTGCTGTCAGTGATGACGGGCGACTTGCCCAGCGGGTGCACCAGCGCCAGTTCAGGTGGAGCGAGCAGCGTCTTCGGGTGGCGCGCGTAGCGCTTCACCTCGTAGGGCAAGTTCAACTCTTCCAGCAGCCACAGCACACGCTGCGAGCGCGAATTCTCAAGGTGGTGGACGGTGATCATGCTGCGCATTGTGCTGCGCCACATGAAGCCTCACTGCATGCCCGCCGGCTGCCTCACTCCAGCGCGACCAGCTTGTGCCGTAGCGCCACCAGCACGGCTTCGGTGCGGTTGTCGGCGCGCAGCTTGGCCAGGATGTTGGTGACGTGGAACTTCACCGTTGGCACCGCAATGGTCAGCTCGGTGGAGATGGCCTGGTTGCTGTGGCCGCGTGCCATCAGCGCCAGCAGCTCGCGTTCGCGGGTTGTCAGGTCGGCGCCAGGGGTGGGTTCTTTCTGGCTGGCCACCAACGCGTCGGTCGCCTCAGGCGCCAGCACGCGGTGGCCGCGCTGCGCCATCTGGATCACCGTCACCAGCTCCTGCGATGCCGCGTTCTTCAGCAGGTAGCCGCAGGCGCCGGCGTCCATGGCACGGCGCACTTCCGAAGGATCGAGCAAGCTTGTGAGGATCACGAACTTGGTCTTGGGGCATACCGGCCGCAGCGCCCGGATGCAGTCCACGCCGTCCATGCGCGGCATCACCAGGTCCATCAACACCACGTCGGGCGCCAGCACCGGGATGCTGCGCACGGCATCCACGCCGTCGGCGGCGTCGCCCACCCACGTCATGCCTTGTTCTGCCTTGATCATGGCCGCCAGGCCGTGGCGGATCATGGGGTGATCGTCCACCACAAACACGCGAATCGTTTCCATTTGAGTCCCTCAGTTCCAGTTGATCTGCAACAGCAATTCCGTGCCCTCTTCCGGGGCACTCTTGATCGTCAGCGTGCCGCCGGCAGCGGCAGCACGTTCACGCATGTTGGACAGGCCGAAGTGGCCAGGTTTGTCGACCTGCGGGTCGAAGCCGCAACCGTCGTCAACGATGTGCAGCCGGCCCTGGTTGCCCGGGCCCGTCGTCCAGCCCACGTGCGCATGCGTCGCGCCGCTGTGGCGGCCGATGTTGGACAGCGCTTCTTGGGCGATGCGGTAGATCTCGACGCGCTTCGTGGCTGGCGGGGCGGGGTCG
>JAYSYB010000599.1:0-2753 GCA_043716775.1 Rubrivivax sp. | reverse complement strand
ATGACATGATCGACACTGCGGGCACGCTGTGCAAAGCGGCTGAAGTGCTGAAGGAACGCGGCGCAAAAAGCGTCTATGCCTATTGCACGCACCCGGTGTTTTCCGGCACCGCAGTCGAGCGCATCAACGCTTCACAGATCGACGAAGTCGTCATCACCAACACCATTCCTCTGTCCGACGCGGCCAAGGCCTGCCCCAAGATTCGCCAGCTGTCAGTGGCCTTTTTGTTTGCCGAGACCATCCGCCGCATCAGCGACGGTGAGTCGGTGACGTCCCTGTTTGCGGAGCAGAACAACAACTTCTGAGCCGCATCCACCAGGGCTGCGCGCCGCGCCGCCCTTCTTCACGAGGCAGCCTGGTCGCGGGCGCTTCATCCTTATCGGAGTCACACATGAAATTCACAGCCTACGAGCGTACGCTGCAGGGGACCGGAGCGAGCCGCCGCCTGCGCAACGCCGCCAAGGTGCCGGGCATCGTTTACGGTGCCGGCACGCCCGCCATGGTCGAGCTCGACCACAACGCCCTGTACTTCGCGCTGAAGAAGGAAGCTTTCCACTCTTCCATCCTCGAGATGGACTTGGCCGGCAGCACACAGAAAGTGCTGCTGCGCGACTTCCAGATGCACCCCTACAAGCCCACCGTGCTGCACGTGGACTTCCAGCGCGTCGATGAGACCACGCGCCTGCGCAAGAAGGTGCCATTGCACTTCAGCGGCGAAGAAAACTCGCCAGCCGTGAAGACCGACAAGTGCCTCGTCAGCCATGTGCGCATGGACCTGGAAATCGAGTGCCTGGCTTCTCATCTGCCCGAGTTTGTCGAGATCGACTTGAGCAACCTCGTCAAGAACCAAAGCCTGCACGCCAGCGATCTGAAGTTGCCCGAGGGCATCAAGGCCGTCAAGCACGGCACCCAGAACCCGGTGATCGTGGCCGTGACGATTCCGAAGGCTGAAGTGGAAGAAGTCGCACCCGTCGTCGTGGTGGCCGCCAAGGGCAAGGATGCCAAGCCGAAGAAGACCGAGAAGCAGAACAAGAAGTAACTCGAAAACTTCGCGGATCCTCACCCGTTTTGGGGGTGGTCGGCGACAGGCACCCTCCCCCGATATCAGGCCCCACTGCGGTGGGGCTTTTTCTTGGGCGCGGCTTCCATAATCCCAACCCATGATTCGACTGTTTGTTGGCCTCGGAAACCCGGGCACTGAATACGCCGCCACGCGCCACAACGCCGGCTTCTGGTGGATCGACGCGCTGGCTTCGCAGTTGGGAACGCAGCTGGTTCCCGAGCGCAGCTACCAGGCCTTGGCCGCGCGTGTGAATCGAACCGCAGGGCCCATTTGGTTGCTGCAACCAATGACCTTCATGAACCGCTCTGGTGTGTCGGTGGCGACGCTTGCGCGCTTTTTCAAGATCGAGCCGGCGCAGATCCTCGTCGCGCATGACGAACTCGATCTGCAGCCCGGCCAGGCCAAGCTCAAGTTCGGTGGCAGCGCCGCCGGGCACAACGGCCTGAAGGACATCCACGCCATGCTCGGCACACAGGACTTCTGGCGCTTGCGCCTGGGCATCGGCCACCCGGGCGTAAAGGCCGAGGTGGTGAATTACGTGCTCAAGAAGCCGTCCGCCGAACACCGCAACGCCATCGACAAGGCCAGCGAGCAGTCGCTGAAAGCGCTTGACCATTTGCTGACGGGCGAGATGGACAAGGCGCTGGCGGTGGTGCATGCCGGGGTGCAGCGGCCCAAACCGCCCCGTGCCGACCAAGCTGAAAAACCCGAAGTCAAACCCTCACCAGACGAAGGAGAGCTGCCATGAAACTATGGATTGCCTTGCTGCTATTCATCACCAGCGCCGCGCAAGCGCAAACCGTTTGGCGCTGTGGGCCTGAGGGCCGCAGCTATTCGAATGCGCCGTGCCGCGAAGGCCGTGCGTTGGACGCAGCCCAGCCCCGGCCAGCAGCCGATTTGAGCGGTGCGCAGGACATGGCACAGCGAGAGAAGGCGCTTGCAGCGAAGCTGGTACAGGATCGCCAACAGCGTGAAGCCGTCAAGACGACCGGCCTGTCCGGCATCCGCGATTCAAGCCTGACAAGCGCTGCGGCCGTCAAGCCAAAGGCCGCGGTTCGGGGGAAGGCGAAGGCAGCAGGCAAGCGTCGGCTTGAAGACGCTGATACTTGGCGAGCAGTTGCTCCGCCGTCTCGACATGGGCGGGGTTGACAGGGATGCACTCCACGGGGCAAACCTGCACACACTGCGGTTCGTCAAAGTGCCCTACACACTCGGTGCAGCGTCTGGCGTCGATTTCGTAGATCTCCGCCCCCATGTGAATCGCTTGGTTCGGGCACTCAGGCTCACAGACATCGCAGTTGATGCATTCGTCCGTGATCCACAGTGCCACGGCTCAAGCCCTCGCACGACGGACGAATACGGCGCGCGCAAGCATGCGCGCGCCGCTGAAGGCGGGGCAACGCATGCGTTGCCAATTTTCGCCTTCAGTGTCCTTGATCCACAGCGCCATGAAGTCAGTCCTCAATTTGCGTGACGCGCTCGCGCAAACGCCGAAGAACGGAGGGTGCCACGAACTTGGAAACATCACCGCCAAGGCTGGCAATTTCGCGCACGAAGGTGCCGCTGACAAACTGGAACTGGTCGCTCGGCGTCATGAAAACGGTCTCGACTTCGGGCATCAGCTGGCGGTTCATGCCGGCCATCTGGAATTCGTATTCAAAGTCGCTGACGGCGCGCAGGCCGCGCACCA
>JAYSYB010000598.1:0-8449 GCA_043716775.1 Rubrivivax sp. | reverse complement strand
GTGGCCTGGGGCGGAATCGAACCACCGACACGCGGATTTTCAATCCGCTGCTCTACCAACTGAGCTACCAGGCCGCTGTCGCGAAACTCTACGCAACCAAGTCACAGATTATAGCCAGCGCGGCATCCTCGCCCGCTGCGTTCACCCACCGCGCTTGTTGCGCGTCAGGTCCACGCCCAGTTGCTTGAGCTTGCGGTACAGGTGCGTGCGCTCAAGCCCCGTTTTTTCGGCAACGCGCGTCATCGACCCGCCTTCCTTGGTCAGGTGGAATTCGAAATAACTTTTCTCGAAGGCATCGCGCGCTTCGCGCAGCGGGCGGTCCAGGTCGAAGCTCTGTTCGGACAGCGGGCCTTCGGGCAGGCCGTTGCTGTTGCCAGCCACGTGCAGCCCGGCGGGCTGCGTGATCAGCGCGTCGCCATGGCCCATCAAGTCGGGGCGGTTGTTCTTCTGCGCGGGCGCCAAGCGCTGGCTGGGCTTGACCAGTGCCTGCTCCACCGCGCGCAGCAGCTTCTGCAGCGTGATCGGTTTTTCCAGGAAAGCGCTGGCGCCGACCTTGGTGGCTTCCACCGCCGTGTCGATGGTGCCGTGGCCGCTCATCATGATGACGGGCATGGACAGCTGGCCGCCTGCGGACCATTCTTTCAGCAGCGTGACGCCGTCGACGTCAGGCATCCAGATGTCCAGCAGCACGAGGTCGGGGCGCAGGGATTCACGCACCTGCCGCGCTTGCGCGGCGTTTTCCGCCAGCTCGACGGTGTGACCTTCGTCGGTGAGGATCTCCGAGAGCAGAGCCCTGATGCCGAGCTCGTCGTCCACGACCAGAATTGTTGCCATGCGCCCTATCGAGAACCTGCTGAAGCTACTGAAACTGCGAAAACTGCGTGCTGTCGCCAGTGCCAGCAGGGTGTGTCTTGGCGTGCATGCCAGTCCCTCCCGCAGCGGCTTCCCCGGCCGCTTCGACAGCCGCGAGGGCTGCGAAGTTTGAAAATGATAACGAAACGCGTGCGCCGGTGATCGGGCCGTCGGTTTCGTCCCCGGCATGCAGGTTGGCCGCCCGCAGCCTGGCGCCGTGTTCGTCGGCAATTTTCTTCACCACTGCCAGGCCGAGGCCCGTGCCCTTTGTCTTGGTGGTGACGTAGGGCTCGAAGGCGCGCTTGAGCACCTTGTCGGCAAATCCGGGGCCGTTGTCGATGATCGTCAAGCGCACCGCGCGCAATTCGCCGTGTTCGCCACGCGCCGCGCTGGTGATGATCTCGACCTGGCCGTCAGGCCGGTCGGCCACCGCGTCCAGCGCGTTCTGCACCAGGTTGTGAATCACCTGACGCAGCTGTGTCGCGTCGCCCAGGATGCGCGGCAACGCGGCTTCCAGCTTTGCCAGCAGCAGGCCGTTGTCCTGTGCCTGGCCGTACAGCGCCAGCACTTCAGAGGCCAGCCCGTTCAGGTCCATCGGCGCCATCACGGCGGCGGGCAGGCGCGCGTAGTCGCGGAATTCGTTGACCAGCGTCTGCATGGCCTGAACTTGGTTGACGATGGTGTTGACGCTGCGCAGCAGCAGCGCCTGGTCGGCGCCTTCGAGCTTGGCGGCCAGCCGGTGCTGCAGCCTTTCAGCCGACAGCTGGATCGGCGTGAGCGGGTTCTTGATCTCGTGCGCCAGGCGCCGGGCGACCTCGGCCCAGGCCGCGCTGCGCTGCGACGAGACGACTTCGGTGATGTCGTCGAAGACCATCAACGACGCTTCACCCTGCAGCGTGGCGCCGCGCACCAGCAGCGTCAGCGTGGCGCCGTCGCCGCGCTTCAGCTCGAAGGATTCCTGCCACTGGTCGCGCTCGCCGGCTTCTGGGCTCGTGGCCAGCAGCTCAAAGCGTTGTTCGACGCTGTTGGAAAATTCTTTCAGATCAGGCAGGTCCGACAGGCGCTGGCCGCGCCAGGCCGACAGCGGCCGCTGCAGGATGCGCGTGGCACCGGGGTTGACGGTGTCGATGCGGCCTTCGCGGTCGAAGACGATGACACCCGCCGTCAGCGTGTCCAGGATGGTCTGCAGCCGGGTGCGTGCCGCTTCCAGTTGGCCCATGCCGCGCTGCACCTGGGTGCGCGCGTCGGCCACCTGCGCCGTCATGTCGGCAAAGCTGCGCGTCAGGCCGCCGAGTTCGTCGGTGCTGGTGAAGATGGGCTTGGCGGTCAGGTCGCCCGCCGCCACCTGGCGCACGCCGTCGGCCAGCAGCAAGAGCGGCCGCGCCAGCTGGTTGCCCAGCACGATGGCCAGCAGCACGGCAGCAAACACCGCCAGCACGAGTGTCAGCGTCAGCGTGCCCACGTACATGCGGCGCAGGCTGTCGCGCGACAGGGCGCGCTGCTGGTATTCGCTGTACGCCGACTGCACCGCCAGCGCATTGATCGCGAGTGAGCGCGACAACGGCTGGATGACCATGAGGAAGCGGTCTTCACCGCCCGCCAACGTCACTTCACTGCGCGGCACGCGGGCCAGTGCGCGCACCCGCGGGCCGGCGTTGCCGGGGCCCAGCGATTCGTCGTCCAGGCCTTCGACCTGGCTGGCGCTGCCGGCCTGGCGCGCCAGCCGCAAAAGCGCTGCCGCGGGGCGCTCGGGCGGGCCGGACGACGCGGCGCCGCCGGCCGTCAGCAGCACCTGGCCGCTGGCGCTGACGAGGCTGACTTCGCTGGCGCCGGCCTGTTCACGCAAGCGCTCCAGGGTCAGCGGCAGCACACCTGCGCCGCCGTCGGCCAGGCGTTCGGCGGCGCTCCTCGTCTTGGTGACGAGGTCGGTGGCCAGCGCTTCCAGCGTGCCCTTGCCCAGCGCCAGCCCGGCGTCCAGCGCGCCGGCCACTTTCACATCAAACCAGGCTTCGATGCTGCGCGACACAAACTGGTAGCTCACGGTGTAGATCACCAGCCCCGGCAGCAGCCCCACCACGGCAAAGATGCCCGCCAGCTTAATCAGCAAGCGGCTGCCGAACTTGCCGCGTTGCAGCCGCAGCACCAAGCGCAGCAGCACCAGGCCCACCACCAGCGCCAAGAGCCCTGCCACGGCGACGTTGATCCAGAACAGCCAGACGAAATTGCGCTCGTAGAAGCTGCCCTCGGGGTTGCTGAAGCTGAGCACAAAGGCCAGCACCAGCGTGGCGCCGGTGGAGGCGACAGCCGAGATGATCCAGGCCCAGCGCGCGGTGCGTGACATGGTGGTGGGGTGTTGCTTGCGGTGTCGGCGGACAGCCGGCCTACAGCTCAACCCGCAGCGTGCGGCTTAGACCCACCGCCCAATCGCCCTGGCCACCCGGGCCGCCCAGGCCAAACTGCATGGGGCCGGGCAACTGCGTGGTGTCCAGCCGGTAGTTGAATTCGACGTAGAAGCTTTTGTCAAAGTCCAGCTGCGACAGGTCGGCAAGCTTCCAGCCGCCGCTGCGCGACACCGCAGACAGCGCTTCGGCCATCGACGGGAAGGTCTGGTTGAAGCCGGCCAGGCTGACGCGCCAGGATGTGGTCAGTGGTTGGAAGGCCACCCGCCATGACCGCGACACCCGCCCCACGCGTTCGTCGCGCCAGTACCAGCGGTTGCGGTAGAGCTGGGCTTCGGCCACAAAGTAGATCGGCACGCCGCGCAGCAGCGCGTCTTCCACCGCCTTGGGCAGGGTGACGCGGGCCACGAAGTCCAGGTTCAGCGCACCGTCGGACTTGGCTGTTTGCAGCGTGGCGAGCTCAACGCCCTGGGCGCGCGCCGTCTGCGCGGCCCCCTGAAACACCAGCACGGCCCACAGCACGGGCCACAGCGGCAGCAGGGCCCTGAGGCCCTGCTGGATGTGGTGGCGGACCGTGGGCGCGGGCATGGCTGCGTGGTGGCGGGTTTTCTAGGTCGTGTGGGGCTTGTGGATCAGGGCGTAGTAGAAGCCGTCCTGCAGCGCCGGGCTGCGGCTGGCGGCCCCCTGCCGTCCACCTTGCAACCCACCCTGCAACCCACCCTGCAACCCATTGTCACGGCTGGGCAGCAGGTGGCCGGGTGAACCCGGGTCCAGCAGGGCTGTGCCGGGGGGCTGGCGTTGCATAAACGCGTCGATCTGCCCATGCCCTTCCGGCAGGAAAATCGAACAGGTGGCGTACAGCAGCCGCCCGCCGGGCGCCAGCAGCGGCCACAAGGCGTCCAGCATCTGGGCCTGGATGCGGGCCAGGGCGTGGATGTCGTCGGCACGGCGCAACCAGCGCACGTCGGGGTGGCGGCGCACGATGCCCGACGCGGTGCAGGGCGCGTCCAGCAGGATGGCGTCGAAGGGCCGGCCGTCCCACCAGGCCTTGGGGTCGCGGGCGTCGGCGGCTTTCAGATCGGCACGCGTGCTGTGCGGGAACTGCAGGCGGTTCAGCGTGTCCTGCACACGCGCCAGGCGCAGCGGGTCGCTGTCAAGGGCCAACAGGTCGATGTCGGCCAGCTCCAGCAGGTGCGCCGTCTTGCCGCCGGGCGCGGCGCAGGCGTCGAGCACGCGGGCGTTTGCGGGCAAGGCCATGCGCCAGTTGGCGCGCTGACCGTTGCCCTGACCGTTGCCGGGGTCGGCCCCGATCAGCAGCCGCGCTGCGCGCTGCGCCGCACCGTCCTGCACCGACACCTCGCCCTCGGCAAAGCCGTGCAGTTGCTGCACGGGGCAGGGCTGGTCCAGCACCACGGCCTGGCCACCCAGGGCGGGGTCGTCCAGCAGCTGCGCGCCGCGGCCCAGTGCGGCCAGGCGCTCCACATAGGCTTCGCCCGTGCCGCGGCGGGCGTTCACGCGCAGCGTCATCGGCGGGCGCTGGTTGGCGACGGTGAGCAGGGTCTGCCAGTCTTGGGGCCAGTCTCGTTTGACGCGTTCAATCCACCACAGCGGATGGTTGTATGCGCCCAGCGGCGAATGGCGCACCTGCGCTGCGATGCTGTCTTTCTCGCGCACAAAGCGGCGCAGCACGGCGTTGATGAAGCCGGCGGCCGCTGGCGTGCGCCGACGCGCCGCAGTGACCGCCTGGTCCACCAGCGTGTGTTCTGCATAGGGCGGGGTCTCGCCGGGCCACAACAGCGCCAGCGCAGTAACCAGCAGCGCATCCACAGCCGGTGGCGGTGTCTTGGGCGCCAGCAGGGCGCGGGCTTCAGTGGCACTGCCCAGCCAGCGCAGGGTGTGGAAGCTCAGCGCCTGCACACCGGGGCGCAGGTCGGCCGGCACGCGGGTGATGATGGCGGTGAGCGACTGCCCGCCGCGCACCGCCTGCACCGCGTCGGCGGTGTGTTCCAGCAGCCGGGAAAGCGGCGGCGCGCTGTTGGGCATGATGTTGGGCACGATGTTGGGCGTGCTGTGCGGCGTGCTGTGTGTGTTGGCAATGACCCCGGGCATCGCTGCAGTCTAGTCGGGCGGCTTCCACAGCCCGCGCAGTGCCGGCGCACAATCAATCCCCCTTGTTCCGGCCGCACCGGCCCCACCGCATGGCACGCACTGCAACACCCCTCGCCGACAGCGTCGAGCGCATCTTCCGCAGCGAAGAAGAACTGGCCGCCATGCCAGCGTCGGAACGCATCCGCTACCGCGTCGTCAGCGCCAAGCGCCGCTTCCATGCCAACGACAACATCGCGGCCTTTGTGCGTGACGGTGAACTCACCGAGCTCAAGGCCGAAGTGCAGGCCAAACTGCAAGAGGTCTTGCGCGCGCTGGTGATCGACACCGACAGCGACCACAACACGAACGAAACGGCCAAGCGCGTGGCCAAGATGTACATCGAAGAGGTGTTCCGCGGCCGCTACGTGCCGATGCCCGCGGTCACCGAATTCCCCAACGTCGAGCGGCTGAACGAACTGATGATCGTCGGCCCCATCACCGTTCGCAGCGCCTGCAGCCACCACATGTGCCCGATCTTTGGCAAGGTCTGGATCGGCATCCTGCCCAACGAGCACAGCAACCTGATCGGCCTGAGCAAGTACGCGCGAATCGCCGACTGGATCATGAGCCGGCCGCAGATCCAGGAAGAGGCCGTCACCATGCTGGCGAATGAGCTTCAGCAGCGCGTGCGCCCCGACGGCCTGGCCATCGTGATGGAAGCCGACCACTTCTGCATGCACTGGCGCGGCGTGAAGGACACCGACACCGCGATGGTCAACAGCGTGATGCGAGGTGCATTCCTGAAAGATGCCAACTTGCGGCGCGAATTCCTGTCGCTGCTGCCGCGCAAAGCGGACTGAACCCAAGACACGATCGAAAGAACACCATGCTCGTCAGACTCATGTACGCCAGCCGCGCCGCAGCGGCCGTCAACCAGGAAGAGTTGGTGGCCATTCTGCGCAAGAGCAAGGCCAACAACCCGGCGTCCGGCATCACCGGCGTGCTGTGCTTCAGCGAAGGCATCTTTCTGCAGGCGCTGGAAGGCGGCCGCAGCGCCGTCAACCAGCTCTACAACCGCATCGCCGCCGACCCCCGCCACACGAGCGTGGAGCTGCTCTGCTACGAAGAAATCAACGAGCGGCGTTTTGCCGGCTGGAGCATGGGCCAGGTCAATCTGTCAAGCCTGAACCCGGCGCTCTTGCTGAAGTATTCCGAGCGGCCGACGCTGGACCCGTTTGCGGTGTCGGGGCGGGTCTCATTGGCACTTTTTGAAGAGCTGATGGCGACGGCTTCGGTGTGCGGGCAGGCCTGAGCCGCTGACGTGACAGGGCCGCTTTCTGCCAGATCATGGCGCGCATTGGGCCATGATTCTTGGATCACAGCCAAGCTCCCGCCCATGTTCCACCGCCTGGCAGGCGCCAACCGGGCTGCGCAGTCCGATCCCCATTGGCTTGCTGGCCGGCCGCGTGTTCAAGCGCGGCTTGAGGGTGGCCGCCGAGGCGCTGCCCACGCTGGCTGAAGACCCTGCTCACCGCCAGCGTCGCAGCCGCCGCACAATCCACGCTCTGCACTGAAGGAGTTTTATCCCATGCAAACCCGCCGCGAGATGCTCGCGCACAGCGCCCGTGTGGCCGGCCTGCTGGCCGCTGCAGGCCTGTTGCCCATGGCAGCCCATGCCGCCTGGAGCCAGGCCGCCTTTGATGCCAAGACCCTGGCAGATGCCGCCAAGGCCCTGGGCGGCAGCGCCCCGGTGGAAAGCAGGGACGTCACGCTCACCGGCCCCGACATCGCTGAAAACGGCGCGGTGGTGCCTGTCGCTTGCGCCACCACGCTGCCCGGCGTCAAGCGCCTGCTGGTGCTGGTGGAAAAGAACCCTTCCGCGCTGGCGGCGGTGTTTGATGTCAGCGACGCGGTGGACGCCAATTTCAGCACCCGCGTCAAGATGGGGCAATCGTCCAACGTCTATGCCGTGGCCATGATGGCCGATGGCAGGGTGTTGTACGCGGCCAAAGAGATCAAGGTCACGCTCGGCGGCTGCGGCGGCTGACCCAGTACACAGCCCCGACAAACAGCAGGAGAACGACATGGCAGACCCGATGCGCATCCGCGCTCAAGCCGCCGGCGACAAGACCACCGTGCGCGTGCTCATGAGCCACGAAATGGAAACCGGCCAGCGCCGTGACGCGGGTGGCAAGGTTATTCCGGCATGGCACATCACAGAAGTAACGGCAACCCACAATGGCAAGCCAGTCATGTCTGCAGAATGGGGACCGGCGGTCTCCAAGAACCCGTTTTTGCAATTCACGGTGAAAGGTGCCAAAGCCGGTGACAAGATTGGCGTGACGTGGAAAGACAACCGGGGCGATACCCGGTCTGACGAAGCCACGGTGTCATGAAGCGGGCGCTGCGGCGGGCGTCCCTCTGGTGGGCCCGCTCCGCTTGGGTTCCGGTTGCTGCACTGGCTGCACTGGCTGCACTGGCCGCTCTCGCCAGCGCTGGCTCATCGGTAGCATGGGCGCAAAAGTCCGCCGCCGACGGCATTGCCGAGTACCGCGCCATGCTGCAAGACGGCAACCCGGCCGAGCTGTTTGAAGCCCGGGGCGAAGAACTTTGGCAAAAGAAGCGCGGGCCCAAAAATGAGTCCCTGCAAAAGTGCGATTTGGGCAAAGGTGCGGGTGTGGTCAAAGGTGCGTTTGTGGAACTGCCGCGCTACTTTGCCGACACCAAGCGCGTGCAAGACCTGGAG
The DNA here is from genome assembly GCA_043716775.1 of Rubrivivax sp. Classification (GTDB taxonomy): domain Bacteria; phylum Pseudomonadota; class Gammaproteobacteria; order Burkholderiales; family Burkholderiaceae_C; genus Rubrivivax. Next base: position 364 of record JAYSYB010000598.1, on the reverse strand, counting down.
TCGCGCCTGCTGACCTGCATGGAAACACTGCAAGGCTTCAGCGCGGCCGACATTGCCGCAACGCCCTTCGGTCAAAAAGAGCAAGTGAGCCTGGAGGGCCTAGTTGCGTGGATTTCTGGCGAATCCCGGGGCATGAAGTTCAACCTGTCACAGTCCCACGTGGCAGAGAAAACCATGTTTGAGGTGGGCAAGCGGCTGTTCTTTGCGCGGGGCGGCACGCATGATTTTTCGTGCGCTTCGTGCCATGGTGCTGACGACAAGCGCATTCGCCTGCAAGACTTGCCCAACCTCACGCGCCAACCCGGCGCTGGCAACGGTTTTGGGGCGTGGCCCGCCTACCGTGTGTCGTCCGGCGAGCTGTGGG
>JAYSYB010000597.1:0-2763 GCA_043716775.1 Rubrivivax sp. | reverse complement strand
CACGCCATCTATACCGCCGACCCGGCGCTGCTCGCCGAGGCCGACATCATCGTCGTCGCGGTGCCGACACCGGTGGACAACGCGCACATCCCCGACTTTCGTCCGCTGATCGGAGCCAGCATCAGCGTCGGCCGCCACATGAAGCGTGGCGCAACCGTGGTCTACGAGTCGACCGTCTACCCCGGCGCGACCGAAGAGGTTTGCATCCCGGTGCTGGAGCGCGAATCGGGCCTCAAGTGGAAGCGTGATTTCTTCGTCGGCTACAGCCCCGAGCGCATTAACCCCGGCGACAAGGAACACACGCTGACGAAGATCCTCAAGATCGTCTCCGGTGACACGCCCGAGACGTTGGAGCGAGTCGCTCAGCTGTACGAGAAGATCGTTGTCCCCGGCGTTCACCGGGCCTCTTCGATCAAGGCCGCCGAGGCGGCGAAGGTCATCGAGAACACCCAGCGCGACCTCAACATCGCGCTGATGAACGAACTAGCGATCATCTTCGACAAGATCGGCATCGACACAACCGAGGTGCTGGAAGCCGCAGGCACGAAGTGGAACTTCCTGAAGTTCAAGCCGGGTCTGGTGGGCGGCCACTGCATCGGCGTAGACCCGTATTATCTCACGCACAAGGCCGACATGCTGGGTTACCACCCGCAGGTCATCCTGGCTGGCCGGCGCATAAATGACGGCATGGCCAAGTTCGTCGCCGAGCAGACCATCAAACACATGATCGCCGCTGGCAGTTATATCAGGGGCGCCAAGATCAACGTGCTGGGCCTGACCTTCAAGGAAAACTGCGGTGATCTGCGTAACAGCAAGGTCATCGACATCATCCATGAGCTTCAAAGCTACGGTGTCGAGATCAACGTCAGCGACCCGCAGGCCGATGCCGAAGAAGCCATGCACGAGTACGGTGTGCGCCTCCTGCCTTGGGACGACCTGCCGCGGGCTGATGCCATCGTGGCCGCTGTGTCGCATCGCGAGTACATGGCGCTGGGCGTGGAGGATTTCGGAAAGAAGCTCATCAAGGGTGGCGCTTTCATCGACGTCAAGGCCGCCTTCGACAAGGCGGCCATCGTTGGGGCCGGTTACCGGCTGTGGCGCCTGTGACGCTGCGATGACTGCCACCGTCGACCTACGGCCGCTGGTCGCGCACGTGGTCTACCGCTTTTCCACGGGCGGCTTGGAGAACGGTGTGGTCAACCTGATCAACCGCCTGCCGGCGGATCAATGGCGGCACGCCATCGTGGCGCTGACTGACATCGACGCAGGCTTTGCCGCCCGCATCCGGCGCCCCGATGTGCAACTGGTGGCCCTGCGCAAGCCGCCGGGTCAAGGCTTCATGCAATTTCCGAAACTGCACCGGATTTTCCGCGAACTTCGTCCAGACATCGTGCACACCCGCAACCTGGGTGCCTTGGAAGCGCAAGTGCCCGCCTGGGCGGCCGGCGTGCGCGGGCGTGTGCACGGCGAACATGGGCGAGATGTCGACGACGTAGATGGCAGCAACCGCCGCCACATCCTGATGCGCCGTGTCTACGGCCGGTTCGTGCAGCGGCACATCGCTCTCGGGAATGAACTGGCCGCCTATCTGCGCGGCCCCGTTGGGGTTCCTGAGAGCCAGGTTACCGTCATCTACAACGGAGTTGACCACCAACGTTTCAGCCCACTTCGGCAACGCCAACTCATACCTGGCTGCCCCTTTACCGACCCGGCGCTGTGGCTGGTGGGTACGGTGGGTCGCATGCAAACCGTCAAGGCTCAGCCTCTGCTAGCAGAGGCTTTCGTCAGTGCTTTGCAGCATCGGCCCGGACTGCGCGACACCCTGCGCCTGGTGATGGTGGGCGAAGGCAGCCTGCGCGCCGAGTGTCTGGCCGTGCTTCGGCGGGGCGGCGTGGATCACTTGGCTTGGCTGCCCGGTGCGCGCGACGATGTGCCGGAAGTGATGCGTGGCTTGGATTGCTTCGTGCTACCTTCCTTGGCCGAAGGTGTTTCCAATTCCATCCTGGAAGCCATGGCGTGCGGCCTTCCAGTGCTGGCCACACGTGTCGGTGCGAGTGCAGAACTGCTGATCGAGGGACAGACCGGCATGCTGGTGCCAGCCAGGGATGTGCCCGCCTTGGCCGCCGGACTGTTGCACTTGGCGAGCGAAAGGGCCGAGGCGCAGTCGATGGGCCGGGCCGGGCGCCAGCGCATCGAACAGCATTTCAGCCTGCCGGCGATGGTGGCGGCCTATCAATCGATCTACGAGCGCGTGCTGCAGCGCGCGCCTTAAGAGAGCAAAACTGACATGTGTGGCATCACCGGCATCTTCGACACCCGCGGCACTCGCGCCATCGACGATGGCGTGCTGCGCCGCATGAACGACAGCCAGCTGCACCGCGGCCCAGATGAAGGCAGCCTGCACATCGAGCCCGGCCTGGGCCTGGGCCACCGGCGGTTGTCCATCATCGACATCGCCACCGGCCAGCAGCCGCTGTTCAACGAAGACAACTCGGTCGTCGTCGTCTTCAACGGCGAGATCTACAACTACCAGGACCTCATCCCCGAGCTGCAGGCGCTGGGCCACGTCTTTCACACCAAGAGCGACACCGAAGTCATCGTGCACGCGTGGGAAGAATGGGGCGACGCCTGCGTCACCCGCTTTCGCGGCATGTTTGCCTTTGCGCTGTGGGACCGCAACCGCAAAAGCCTTTTCATTGCGCGCGACCGGCTGGGTGTGAAGCCCTTCTTCTACGCGCTGCTGGACGATGGCACGCTGCTCTT
>JAYSYB010000596.1:0-2768 GCA_043716775.1 Rubrivivax sp. | reverse complement strand
GTGCTTTGCCTTATTGCACATCAGGCTGCTGTGGGTGTACCTGGTCTGGGTGGTGGTGCTGCTGGGTGCGGTGGTGTCGGCCTACGCACCCAGCTTGCAGATGCACGTCACCACACGGCCGGCGATACCGGGCTGGCGTTTCGAGTTGGCGCTGGCCGTGCTGAAGCAGCTGGACGCGGCGCGTCAAAGCCCGGCGCACGGCTTGTCGCAGGCCGCACTGTCGCAGCGCCTGCGCGCCGATCCGCTGCAGCTGGAGCCGTTGCTTGAACTGCTGGTGGAGATCGGCTGGGTCGCGCGTCTTGATGAACCCGACGACCCGCGCCACGTGCTCTTGGCCGATGCCGACAGCACCGCCATGGGCCCGTTGCTGCAGCGCACGCTGCTGGACGCGGGCCCCGCGAGCATGCCATTCCTGGCGGCCAGCGGCATGGCGCGGTTGACGCTGGCAACAGCGCTGCGCGGCTGAAGCGCGGCCGTTCTCTGGCGCGGCAATCGTCGCGACTGCGCCCGGTGTGTGGCTGCGCCGAACCGAACCGCGTTCAGAAAGGGATCTTGCCGGTCCAGATGTCTCTGTACATGACCCAGTCGCCCATGAAGCTGTAGAGCGGGCGCTTGAAGCTGGCGGGCCTGTTCTTCTCGAACACGAAGTGGCCGAGCCATGCAAAGCCATAACCGCACAACAGACCGTACAGCAGGTACTGCGGCCGGCCGGTGGCCAGCAGCATGGCCAGGCACACGAGCACGAGTGTGCTGCCCACGAAGTGCAGCCGTCTGCAGGTGATGTTGCGGTGTTCACCCAGGTAGAACGGGTAGAACTCGGCAAAGGTGGTGAAGGCCTTGGCGTCGGGTGTGGTTGCGGTGTGGTTCATGGAGGCTTCCGGGGTCAGCGCAGGGTCAGCGCCTGTTCAACACAACAACGCGCGCACCGCATTGAGCACCGGGTCCGGGCTTTCCTGCATCAGGAAATGCCCGGCCGGCACCGTGTGAACCTGGGCCTTCAGCCGCTGCGCGACAGCCACTGCGCCTTTGGGCTGTGTCATCTGGTCAAACTGGCCCAGCACCAGGGCAGCGGGGCACACCACCCGTTCGGCCGCAGCCATGCCAGCGCCGTACTGGTTGCAGGCCGAGAAGTCGTTGTGGAATAGGTGCAGGTTGCCCTGCGCAGCCAACACCTGGCGCATCAGCGCGCGGCCGGCGCCGCGCAGCCACACGCCGGGGCCAGGATAAGAAGGCTTGGCGGCCAGTGTCGAGAACGAAAAGGTCACCACGCGGTCTATTGCCGCCAGCGGGTCGTTCAGCCCCAGGTCCAGCAGCGCTTGTGGCACCGGCATCGGCACGCAGCTGCCCAGCATGGCCAAGTGTGTGGCGCAGTCGGGCGCGCGTGCAGCGGCTTCAAGCGCCACGAGCGACCCCATGCTGTGGCCGGCGAGCGCGGCGCGCTGCACACCGGCTGCGTCCATCAGCGCCAACACCCAGTCGGCCATTTCCTGCACGCTGGCCAGCGCCGGGCCTTCGCTGCGCATGTGGCCGGGCAGGTCGACGGCCAACACGCTGTAGCCGTGGTGCGCAAACCAGCGCGCCAGCAGTGTCCACACCGTGTGGTCGTTGAGGGCGCCGTGGATGAAAACGACGCAGGGCAGCTTGGCATCGAAGGCTTTGCCGCCGGTGTAGGCGTAGGCCTCGCGGCCATGCAACGTGAGTTTCATGCGGGTGTGCCTTCAGGCTTGACGCTGGCGAAGAGCGCGGTATCTCTTGGTGCGGGGCCGATGTTGGGTCGCACCGTCGCCTTGCGCATCAGGCCTTCGTGCTGCAAACCCACTTTTTGCAGCACGGCGGCGCTGGCGCTGTTGTCGGCGTCGGTGGTGGCGCTGATGCGGACGATGCTGCCTTGGCGCCGCAACCAGCTCACCAGCAGGCCGGCGGCTTCGCTGGCGTAGCCCTGGCCCCAGGACGCGCGGTCCAGGAAGTAGCCGAAGTCGGCTGCATGGCCTTTGATGCGGCAGCCGATGCAGCCGATCACGCGGCGGTCAGCCTTGAGTTCGACCATCCAGTGGTATTCAGCGCCCGACTGCCAACGCTCGGTGCAGCCGTCGAAGAAGTGCTGGGTGTCAGCCAGGCGTTGCGGAGCGGGCCATTCCATGTAGCGCATGACTTCTGGGTCGCGCGCGATGTCGTATGTGGCCACGGCATCGGCGGGCGTGGACCGGCGCAGGCGCAGGCGCACACCTTCGATCAGCACCGGTGCCAGATCCATCACAACGCCTTCTCGGCCACCTTGAAAGCCCGCTTCAAGTCGTCGATGAGATCGTCTGCGTCTTCAAGCCCAATGCTCAAGCGGATCGTGCCTGCCGTGATGCCCGCCGCCAGCAGGGCCGCGTCGTCCATGCGGAAGTGCGTGGTGCTGGCGGGGTGGATGACCAGCGACCGGCAGTCGCCCACATTCGCCAGGTGCGAAAAAATCTTCAACGCTTCGATGAAGGCCTGCCCTTGCTTGCGCGACCCTTTGAGGTCAAAACTGAAGACCGCACCGCAACCGCGCGGCAGCAGTCTCTTCGCCAGTGCGTGGCTTGAGTGATCTTCAAGTTCCGGGTAACCCACACCTGCAACAAAAGAATGCCCGGCCAGGAAAGCGACCACCTTGCGCGTGTTGTCCACATGCCGCGCCATGCGCAGCGGCAGGGTTTCAATGCCTTGCAGCAGCAGCCACGCGGTGTGCGGGCTCATGCAGGCGCCAAAGTCGCGCAGGCCTTCGCGGCGTGCGCGCAAGA
>JAYSYB010000595.1:0-8492 GCA_043716775.1 Rubrivivax sp. | reverse complement strand
TCATTGCCCGCATCACCAAGGCCGCGCTGTCGCAGCAGAACGATGATCTCGTCATCAATGAACCCAAGATCATCGAGCAGTTCCGCGCCGCGCCCTTCCCCATCAAGCCGGTGAACGTGGCCGACGCCGAAGCGGTGGCCAAGCTCTTCGACAAGATCTGGCTCGAAAAGGCGCCCGCGCTGGCCGAACTGCGCAAGGTGGGAGCCACGCTGTGAGCGCCAAGGTCAACTGGCAAGGCGTCTTCCCCGCCGTCACCACGCAGTTCCGCGAAGACTTCTCGCTGGACCTCGACGCCACCGCCAAAGTCATCGACGGCCTGGTGCGCGACGGCGTCTCGGGCCTGGTGGTGTGCGGCACGGTGGGCGAAAACACATCGCTGTCGCGGTCTGAAAAGCTGCAGGTGATTGAAGCCGCCAAGTCGGTGGCCGCAGGCCGCGTGCCGGTGATCTGCGGCGTGGCTGAATTCACCACGGCCTTTGCCGTCGACACCGCAAGGCAAGCCGCGCGCATCGGTGTGGACGGCATCATGCTGATGCCGGCACTGGTGTATTCGTCCAAGCCGCACGAGTCTGCGGCGCACTTCCGCACTGTCGCCAAGGCCACCGACCTGCCCGTGATGGTCTACAACAACCCGCCCATCTACAAGAACGACATCACGCCCGACATCCTGGCCAGCCTGGCCGACTGCGACACCATCGTCTGCTTCAAGGACAGCTCGGGCGACACGCGCCGTTTTATCGACACGCGCAACCGCGTCGGCGACCGCTTTGTGCTGTTTGCCGGCCTGGACGACGTGGTCGTCGAAAGCATCGCGATGGGCGCGGTGGGCTGGGTGTCGGGCCTGTCAAATGCTTTCCCGCGCGAAGGCGAGACGCTCTTCCGCCTGGCGCGCGACGGCCGCATGGCCGAGTTGATGCCGCTGTATGAATGGTTCATGCCGCTCTTGCACCTGGACGCGCGGCCCGACCTCGTCCAGTGCATCAAGCTGTGTGAACACCTGATGGGCCGTGGCAGCTGGCGCACGCGGCCGCCGCGGCTGGCGCTGCCTGACGCGGACCGGGTGTTTGTCGAACAAGCGATGGCGCATGCGCTGAAGCATCGGCCCAGCTTGCCCGACGTCGGCCTCCCAGGCTGACGCCAAAGTGGTGCTGACACCGCAGAGCGCCGCGTTGAACGAATGGTTGGCTTCGCACCGGCCGCGGCTGAAGCGTTGGCCGGCGCTGTCGGCGGCTGCGGGCAATTGATGCTTGGCGGTGGCTGTCTCTGAATCCCTCTTCCAATTGACCCCAGACCACACTTCTTCTTCGGCCCCCGGCATCCCGTTGGCCTGGGCTTATGCATCTTTGGCTGCCAGCACCTTGCTGGTGGGCAGTTACGTGGGCTTGTCGAAGTTGCTGGTGGCCGCTTTGCCGGTGCTGCTGCTGGCATGGCTGCGTTTTGGCATTGCGGCCGTGGCCATGGTGCACTGGGTGCGGCGCTTGCCCGGTGAGGCGCCGCTTTCGGCGCGCGACCGCAAGCTGCTGTTCTGGGAGAGCTTTCTCGGCAACTTCCTGTTCAGCATCTGCATGCTTTACGGCGTGGCGCTGACGTCGGCGTTGGCCGCCGGGGTGACGATGGCCGCCATCCCGGCGGCTATCGCACTGCTGGCCCGGTTCACGCTGGGTGAACGCATCCGGCCGCGTGTGGCGGCGGCTATCGTGTGTGCCGTGGCCGGCATCGGCATCCTGGCCTGGGCACGGGTGGCGCCGGGCGCGGGTGCGGGTGGAATTGCGGTCGAGGGCGACTCACCTTGGGGTTATGCCCTGCTGCTGGTGGCAGTGGTGTGCGAGGCTTGCTACGTGGTGATCGGCAAGCAGCTCACAGGCAACCTGTCGCCGCGCCGCATCAGCGCGCTCATCAACCTGTGGGGGCTGGTGTTGGTGACGCCCTTCGGCCTGTGGCAGGCGCTAACCTTTGATTTCGGTGGCGTCCGCGCAGCGACCTGGGCTCTGCTGGTGTTCTACGCCGTGGCCGCCAGCATGGTCAGCGTGTGGCTGTGGATGCAGGGCCTGAAGCGCGTGCCATCGTCACGCGCCGGTGTCTTCATGGTGCTGCTGCCGGTTGGCGCTGCACTGGTGGGCGTGGTGCTGCTGGGTGAATCTTTCGGCACCGCGCACGTGCTGGCACTGGGCTTGGCGCTGGTGGGCTTGTTGTTGGCGACGTGGCCTGAACGTCGTCAGGCCGCCGGCGCTGCGGCAGCGCCGCTGTAAAACACGTCCAGCGTCGGGAATGCGGCTTCGCCGCGCAGGCAGTCCCAGAGGTAGACCGCAAAACCCGGGTCACCGGTCCACAGCGAATGGCGCAGTTGGCCATGCAACCGCGCATGGGCACGCGTCTGGGCGATGCCGTGCATGGCAAAGGCGCGCGCGCGGTCCAGCCACAGGGCATTGCCGGTGCGTTCGTGCAGCTTGAGGAAGGCATAGCCGTTGCCGCCCGTGCCATGGCAAAGGTTGGACCCCTTGACCAACGGGCCAGCAGCCCACACCGCTTCACCGGCGGCCACCAGCAAAGTGTCCAGCGCTGAGCCCGGCAGGTCGGCCAGGCAGATGATGAAACCCGGCGCACCATGGCAGTACTGCATCAGCATCGGCTGGGTGTCAGGTGACGTGCCGGACGGCGCCAGCCGAGCGCGCCAGTTGGCATGCCCACCTTCCCAGGTGGCGGTACGTTGCACGGTGTTTTCAATGCAGCCTTGCCAGGCCGTCCAGTCGGCGGCGTCCAGCAGCGCGTGCCCGCGGATCAATGGTGATGCCGTGGCGACGAAACCGTGCACGGCATCGATGTAGCTGCTGTGGCTGCCGTAGAGATCCTGGGTCCAGTGGTGGCACTGGAATTCTTCTGACCAGATCAGCTGCGACCACAGCTTGGCGGCGGTGGCACGGAACAGGTCGGCAAAGCGCGCGTCACCCGTGCGTTCGTGCAGGAACAGTGCGGCCAGCAGGGTGCCGGGCGACCCCCACATCAGTTCGCGCGCGGGGTGGTCGATGTTGCCGCTGATCAAGTCCACCAGGCGCTCCACGGTTGCGGCGTGGGGCTCATGGCCCAGCCGCCACATCAGGATCGGTGTTTCACCCATCAGGAATGACGCCGCTTCCTTGCCAGCGCCGTCACCGCCGGCGTCCAGCCAGGCACGGTTGCTCTGCAGCAGGGCGTCGGCATGCGCGTAGTAGCTGCGCTGCAACGTCACCGCGCCCGCGTCTTGCAGGTAATGCAAGGCCCAGAACACGCCGCAAGTGCCAAAGTACAGCGGCGGCAGTCCCTTTCGCAGGTCGGCGCCGGCGTCTGCGTCCAGCGGGTGCTGCGGCCAGTCGCCCGCAAGCGAAAAACTTTGCTCGGTGCGCGACACGATGTCGCTGATGGCCTGGCGCACCTGCGTGTCGTCCCAGGGCAAGGCCGACAAGGCTTCGTGGCGGGCGGGGTCGTGGAGCATGGTGCTGTCCTCCGAGGTTTCAGCGTCTTCAGCGTCTGGCCGTACGGCCGTAGCTGCGGAATTTGTCGATCACGACAGCCATCTCTTGCGTGCTGAGGATGTGGGGCTCACCCACCGCCAGCGCCTTCAGATAGACCTCGCACAGTGACTCGATCTCTTGCACCACCTTCATCGCCTGCGCCACTGTGGCCCCTGCAGCCACCAGGCCGTGGTTGGCCAGCAGGCAGGCGTCACGGTCGTGCAGAGTGTGCGCCACAGCCGCTGACAGGGCTTCGGTGCCAAAAGTGAAGTACGGCACCAGCGGCACCGAGTCACCCCCTGCCACCGCCACCATGTAGTGAAAGGCCGGCAGCGGCCGGCGCAGGCAGGCCAGCGCGGCGGCGTGGGTGGAATGCGTGTGCACGACCGCCTGCAGGTCAGGCCGGGCCAGATAGGCGGCCTGGTGAAAGTGCCATTCCGACGAAGGCTGCCAGTCGCCCTTCACCGTGCCGTCAAAACCCACCCACACCAGGTCTTGGGGCGCCAGGCCTGCGGCGCCCATGCCAGTGGGCGTGATCAGCATGCCGTTTCCTTGACGCGCGCTGACGTTGCCGGTGCTGCCGCGGTTCATGCCCAGGGCGTCCAGCCGCTGCACGGCGTTGACGACGGCATGGCGCAGATCCGCATCGTTCATGGCGGCTTGCCCACCAGTTCAAGCAGCGCGCTTTCAGTGGCGGGCACGATGCCGCGCTCCGTGATCAGCCCGCTGACCAGGCGCGCCGGCGTGACGTCAAAGGCCGGGTTGGCGGCGCGCGTGCCAACGGGTGCGATGCAGACTTCCACCACATCACCGCTGGCCGCGCGACCCAGCAGGTGCGTGACTTCGCGCCCGCTGCGTTCCTCGATGGGAATCTGCGCCAGGCCGTCGTGCAGGCGCATGTCCAGCGTCGATGTCGGCATGGCCACATAAAACGGCACGCCGTTGTCGAAAGCGGCCAGCGCCTTCAGATAGGTACCGATCTTGTTGCAGACATCGCCGCGCGCGGTGACGCGGTCGCAGCCGACGAGGCAGAGGTCAACCTGGCCGCGCTGCATCAGGTGGCCACCCGCGTTGTCAGCCACCAGCGTGTGCGGCACGCCGGCTTGCGCCAATTCCCACGCCGTCAGGCTGGCGCCCTGGTTGCGTGGCCGCGTTTCGTCCACCCACACATGCACGTCGATTCCTGCGGCATGCGCCTGGTAGATGGGCGACGTGGCAGTGCCCCAATCGACGGTGGCCAGCCAGCCGGCGTTGCAATGCGTGAGCACGTTGACGGGCCCTGGCCTGCGCAAGGACGTGGAGCGCAGCAGCGCCAGGCCGTGCCGGCCGATGGCGGCGTTGACGCGCACGTCTTCTTCGGCAATGGCGTCCGCCGCGTCCCAGGCCAACTGCTGCCGCGCGGCAGGCGCAGCCGGCCGCAGCAGCGCCAGCATGCGGTCCAGCGCCCACATCAGGTTGACGGCCGTGGGCCTGGACTCGCGAAGCGCCAGCGCCGCCGTTTCGAGCGCTTCGTCAGACGCGTCGGCATTGCATTGCAGCGCCAGGCCATACGCAGCGGTGGCGCCGATCAACGGCGCGCCGCGCACCCACATGTCGCGGATGGCGGTGACGACGTCGGCCACCGACTGAAGCCGTTCGGTGTGCAGCCGATGCGGCAGCAGGCGCTGGTCGATCACCACCACGCCGCGGCGCTGGCTTTCAGCGCGCAGTGGGCGCAGGGCTTGGCCGTTGACGATCATGACTGCCTCATCAGACGGGTTTCAGCACACGCCCTGCAATGCCTTGCAGCTTGGCCACCAGCGCCGGGTCGCGCGCCTCGGGTGCAGTGATGAGCGCAAAGCTCAGCGCCTGGCGGCAGTTGCAGTCTGCGGCCGCCGGGTCGGCCGTGATGGTGCCCGCCAGTCCCGCCACCAGCGTCTTGGCGGCCTGCGCGTTGCTCAGCAGTACCTTGATGACAGCATCCACCGTCACCGCCTCATGCCCGGTGTGCCAACAGTCAAAGTCAGTGACCATGCTGACCGAGCAATAGCAGAGCTCGGCCTCGCGCGCCAGCTTCGCTTCAGGCATGATGGTCATGCCGATGACGCTGGCGTTCCAGCTGCGGTACAGCTGAGATTCAGCCAGCGTCGAAAACTGCGGCCCTTCCATCGCCAGGTAGGTGCCGCCGCGAACATGCGGCACACCCTGTGCGGCAAGCGCGGCCTGCACGTGGTCACCCAGCCGCGGGCACACCGGCCGGGCCATCGACACGTGCGCCACCATGCCGGTGCCGAAGAAGCTCTTGGCACGTGCGAAGGTGCGGTCGATGAACTGATCGACGATGACGAAGGTGCCGGGTGGCAAGTCAGCCCGCAGGCCGCCGACTGCCGACACCGACAGCACGTCGGTGGCACCGATCTGTTTGAGTGCGGCCACATTGGCGCGGTAGTTCACTTCCGACGGCGGAATGCGGTGGCCGCGGCCGTGGCGCGGCAGAAAGGCGAGTTCCGTGCCCTTGAGCGTGCCGCGAAAGATCTGGTCCGACGGCGCGCCCCACGGCGTGTCCACCGTTTCCCAGCGGGTGTTGGCCAGGCCCGGCAGGTCATACAGGCCGCTGCCACCGATGATGGCCAGAAGGGGCTGAGTCACGGAAGGTTGTCCTTGTGCTTGAAGAGGCGTTTCGGCGCCATGTCTGCCACCGATGCATGCACCAATTCTTTCAGCACCGCCGAGTCCACATCGGCCAGGCGCTTGATGTACAGGCAGACCTTGCCGGTCTTGTGCTTGCCCAGCCGCGCCAGCAGTGGCTGGTAGTTGTCAAAGCCGGGTGTGATGTACACGACAAGGTCGCTCTTGCGCGGCGAAAACGCAACCACCGGCGACTGGCCCGTGCCGCCGTTGGCGAAGGGGTATTCGTAGCTGCCGAAGCTGACAATGGCGCTGCCCCACAGGCAGGCTTTCTCAGCGGTTTCTGCCTCCATCAACTTGATCAGCGCCAGGCAGTCGGCACGGCGCTTTTCATCGGTCACCGTGGCGATGAAATCGCTGACGCTGGCGTTGTTGGGGACGGTCTTGGGGACGGTCTTGGGGACGGTCATGGGTGTCGCGGTGCTCACGGGCAGGCTCCTTTGCAGTCCGGCGCAAAGGCATCCTAAGCCAGCACGGCGGCGGCACTGGTCACACTGGCAGCGGCCAGCTCGCTGACGCGGCGCGGCGACTCGCCTTTCAGCCGGTGGTCCGACCACACCTGGCGCCAGCGCCGTGCACCGGCCAGGCCGTTGCGCAAGCCCAGCATGTGGCGCGACGCGTGCGACCAGGGCACGCCTTGCGCGGTCAGTTGCTCCATGTACTGCACGTAGCCTCGTTCGACGTCTTCGCGCGTCGGCGCCACGCCGCAAGCACCCGCCGCACCAAAGAAGCGTGCGTCCCAGCCGGCCATCGCAAAGGGATCGTGGTACGCGTGCCGGCCCACCATCACCCCGTCCACATGCTGGAGGTGCAGCGCAATGGCATCGTCGTCCGCAATGCCGCCATTGATCACGATGGTGAGCTGCGGAAAGTCGGCCTTCAACCGCCACGCCTGGTCATGCCGCAGCGGCGGGACTTCGCGGTTTTCTTTGGGGGTGAGCCCGCGCACGGTGTCGTCCACTGTGGACGACACCGTGGCGGGCGAACGCCCGAGCGCGTCTCGCACGCTCGGGCTCAGGCCTTTAAGCCATGCGTTGCGCGCATGCACGATGAAAACTTCGCAGCCGCCCGCCGAAGCCACCGTGCCGACGAAGTCGCGCATGAAGCCGTAGTCCTCAACACGGTCGATGCCGATGCGGTGCTTCACCGTCACCGGCAAGACGGTGGCGTCGCGCATCGCCTTCACGCAGTCGGCCACCAGTTCAGGTTCAGCCATCAGGCAGGCACCAAAGGCACCGCGTTGCACCCGTTCGCTGGGGCAGCCGCAATTGAGGTTGACCTCGTCGTAACCCCATCGCTCAGCCAGCCTGGCGCAATGGGCCAGATCAGCAGGGTCACTGCCGCCGAGTTGCAACGCCACCGGGTGTTCCTGGTCACTGAAGTCCAAGTGGCGCTGCACATCGCCATGCAGCAACGCGCCCGTGGTCACCATCTCGGTGTACAGGCGCGTGTGGCGCGTGATCAGGCGGTGGAAGACGCGGCAATGGCGGTCGGTCCAGTCCATCATGGGGGCGACGCACAAGCGCCAGGGGTTGGGTGGTTGATTCGGCAAAATTTGGACTGATAAGCAGTGGTGGACACGGGGCGTGTCCCATAGGCAGCACGAAGCCGCACAAGACACGGACATTCTCCCAGCTAGAAGCGGAAGCTGGCGCGTGCAGGCAGGGCTCGACTGCACCTGCGGGGCGTCGGCAGTGATCAATCAACGCGCCACGGCGACGCGCGCAGGGCCGGGGCCTGCAGCAGTGCGGCGGCGATGTCGGGGCACGGTGTCGGGCAGCGCGCGCCCGGCGTGCTCACGCGTATTTAAGCTCCCCCGTTTTGCCACGGAATACGCGGTACGAGAACACCGTGTAGCCGGCAATGGCCGGGACCGAGATGCAAGCGCCCCACAGGATGACCTTCAGTGCCTCAGGGCTGCTTGCGGCCTGCCAAAGCGTCAACTGGTCCAGTACCACGAAGGGATAGATGCTGTAGGCCAGGCCCAGAAAGCCGAGCACAAAAACCAGGATCAGCAGCACGAAAGGCAACCAGCACAGCGTGCCCAGCACCTCGCGCGTCTTCAGCACGGCCAGCACGGCATACAGGCTCACCGCAGTCATCAGCGGAATGGCCATCAGCGCAATGATCTCGGGCAGTGCAAACCAGCGCTCGCGCACCGTGGAGCTGACCCACGGCGTGGCCATCGAGATCAGCACCATGCCGGCGACCATGGGCGTCCAGGCGATCCGTGCCCAGGCCACCGCGCGTTGCTGCAGTTCGCCTTCGGTTTTCATGACCAGCCAGGCCGCGCCCATCATCACGTAGGCCATAGGCAGCGCCACGGCTATCGCTGCG
>JAYSYB010000594.1:0-2780 GCA_043716775.1 Rubrivivax sp. | reverse complement strand
CGACCTGAATGTCCACGTTGTCGACCACGGCGCGGTCGCCGTAGTGTTTGCTCAGGCCTTTGACGTCGATGGCCCATGTGGTGGTGGCGACGACGCTGTTGTTGACCGCACCTGTGACGGCGTCGCTCACGGCTGCTTCCCGGCGGAGGCTGCGGCGGAAGGCTCTGGTGTCGATGCGGGCGCGGTTGAACCCGATGCGAGCCGCACATCCAACGGCTGACCCGGCCGCAGGCGGGCTGCATCGGCGGCGTTGGCGCGGGCCTCGACCATGAACACGAGCTTGGCGCGTTGCGCATTGGAGTAGATCACCGGCGGCGTGTACTCGGGCTGCGTGGCGATGCGGCTTATACGCGCCGCAATCGGCGCACCACAACCGTCGCACTGCAGTTGCACGACCTGGCCGACGCTGAGGCTTGCAATCTGCGCCTCGGGCACAAAGAAGCGCGCCTTCAGGTTCTCGGGCGGTAGCAATGAGACGACCGGTTGGCCGGCAGGGACCAGCTCACCCGCGCGAAAAAATGTCTCGGCGACCAACGCGGCAGCCGGTGCGGTCTGCTGCTTTTGCGCGGTCCGCCATTGGGTCTGCTGCAGCGACGCTAGGGCGGCGCTGGTGCCAGCCTGGGCCGCACTGCGTTCGTCGGAGCGGGCCGGCAGCTTGGCCACTTGCAACGCAGCACCCACTTCTGCGACACGGGCCTGCGCCTGGTTCAACACCGTCGTCGCGTCCTCGACCCGTGCCTTGGCGACGAAGCCCTGGGCGACCAACTGCTGCTGGCGGGCCAGTTCGTTGCGCGCCAGCGTGGCCGCGGCCTGGGCCTGCGTGTACTGGGCTTGGGTCACGGCAACTTCTTCTGCGCGGCGGCCCTTGTCCGTGTTGGCAGCCTGCGCGCGGGCACCGTCTACACGGGCCGTGGCTTCTGCCTGGGCGGCGCGTTCGGATTCGCTGTCCAACGTGAACAGTGGCGCGCCCTTCGCCACGGTCTGACCGGGTTGAACCGCAAGTGATTCCAGCCTGCCGGCCAGCGGCGCGGCCACATACACATAGTCGCCTTCGGCATAGCCGGACCAGCCCGTGGCGGGTTTGTCACTGCAGGCGGTCACCGTCAGAAACGCGAGCGCCATCAGCGGCAGCCAACGGTGCGGGGGGCGGAGGATTGCGGAGTCAGTCATGAACGGCTTCCATAAAAGTGGATGTGGGTGCGTGGGTCAGCGCCCACAGCGCAAGGTCCACGCGCTGAGCGATGCCGACATCGCTTAGCACATCGGCCTGAATCAACACCGCCAGCGGCTGCGGCACAACTCCCAGGCGCAACGCGCGCGGCACGATGGCCATCGGGGCTGCTATCGCGCCCATCAAAAACGCAACCCGCTGCATGGCCGGCAACGGCGCCAGACTGCCCTCTTGGGCCGCCTGGTCCAGCAGAGCCAGCAACAGCGCGACATGGCGCGTGCCATTGGCTTGCAAGAAGGCCGTAGCGACAGCCTCACCGTCCGATGCGTCCGCCAGCACCCGGCCCAGCCAGGCGCCGTGCTCCCGCATCAGGCGCCCCAGCCGCAACAGCGCGTGGCGCAGGCGTTGCAACGTGGTGCCGGCGGTGCTGGCCTCTTGCTGCAGTTGCACGAACAACTCTTCGTACATCTGCGCCAACAGCTCGCGCAAGAAGTTGTCCTTGCTTTGGAAGTGGTAGTGGAACATGCCCACGTTGACCTGGGCATGCTCGGCCAGCAGGCGCAGCGAAAGGCCGTCGCAGCCGTACACCGGGTACAGCGCACGGCCGCTTTGCAGCAGAACCTGGTCAATATTGCGGGAGGGACGGGGCATCAGGCAGGATTCGAGTAGTTACTAGTCAAATGACTAATAACGCGTGTTTCTGCGCTTTTGGGCGCGCTGTCAAGGCTTGGAATGTGCCGGACGGGTGGTACATGCCCAACGCCGGGCCCATCTGGGCTCGGCAGCGTTTACGCCGCAACGACCTTGGCGCAGGCGTTGTGCCACGACGACCGCTCCTGTTTCAGGAGCATCACAGGCTTATTCCACGAGGGCTAGCGGCCCGTTTTGTTTAAGCCTGCTGCACCGGAATGGTCGAACGCTCTTCCTTGATGCAGTTATCCGGGTTCACAAACACCAGCTTGGGCTCAAACCCCTTGACCTGGTCCTCATGCACCTGCGCGAATGCCGCGATGATGATCAGGTCACCCACGGCCGCACGGCGCGCGGCCGATCCATTGACCGAGATGATGCGGCTGCCGCGCTCGGCGCGTATGGCGTACGTAATGAAACGCTCGCCGTTGTTGATGTTCCAGATGTGGACCTGTTCGTTCTCGCCCAGGTTGGCGGCGTCCAGCAGGTCTTCGTCGATGGCGCACGAACCTTCGTAATTGAGTTCGCAATGCGTGACGCTGGCGCGGTGGATCTTGGATTTGAGCAGGGTTCTGAACATGGCTATTGGCGGGTGAAAAGAAGGACCGGCGGCCAGGTGTGTACCATCAAGGCCGCCCCAAACAACGCCGCGTAGTGTATGGCACCGCGCGGCGCGCTTTTTGACCCCATTACCTATGCAAAAGTCATTTGATTTCTCCGCCGCAGCTCTGGAACAACTGGCCCAGTCTGATGTGGCGCGCGCCCTCGCCGAAGATGTGGGCGACGGCGACCTGACCGCCGGACTGATAGACCCCACGCGCCAGGCCCGCGCCCGGGTGATCGCCCGTGAAAACGCCGTGGTTTGCGGCCAGGCCTGGGTGCAGGCGGCCATCCTGTCACAAGACCCCAAGGCCCAGGT
>JAYSYB010000593.1:0-2782 GCA_043716775.1 Rubrivivax sp. | reverse complement strand
GCCGACTGGCTGCTGTTTGACTTCAACCACCCGCTGGCGGGCCAGCCGGTGCGCTTTGAAGTCAAGTTGCTGGGGGTGATGTAGCGTGAGCAGCGCATGCTTTGCCAAGCGCGAATTCCCCCTCGGGGGGGCGACGCGCAGCGTCTGGGGGGCGCCATGAGCATCGACGAAGTCCTGTTGGCCGAACCGCGCGGCTTCTGTGCCGGGGTGGACCGTGCCATCGAGATCGTCGAACGCGCGCTGACGCGGCACGGTCGGCCCATCTACGTGCGCCACGAGATCGTGCACAACACTTACGTCGTCGATGACCTCAAGCGCCAGGGCGCTATCTTCATCGAAGACTTGGCCGACGTGCCGCCCGGTGCCACGCTCGTCTTCAGCGCCCACGGCGTGAGCCAGGCGGTGCGTGCCGACGCCGCGGCGCGCGGCTTTCAGGTGTTTGATGCCACCTGCCCACTCGTGACCAAGGTGCACGTGGAAGTGGCCAAGCTGGCCAGGGACGGTTATGAGTTCATCATGATCGGCCACAAGGGCCACCCGGAGGTTGAAGGCACGATGGGCCAGGTCAGCGAAGGCATCTACCTCGTTGAAGACACGGCAGACGTGGCCGGTGTCAAGCCGCGTGGCGACAAGCTGGCTGTGGTGACGCAGACCACGCTGAGCGTAGACGATGCGGCCGCCATCCTGGCGGAAGTCAAACGCTGCTTCCCGCATGTGCGTGAGCCGAAGAAGCAGGACATCTGCTACGCCACGCAGAACCGGCAGGACGCGGTCAAGGTGATGGCGCCGGGTGTGGATGTGGTCATCGTCGTCGGCAGCCCCACCAGCAGCAACAGCAACCGCCTGCGTGAACTGGCGCAGCGCCTGGGCACGGCAGCGTACATGGTCGACCGCGCGGCTGACCTGCAGCGAGACTGGTTTGAAGGGCGACAGCGCGTCGGCCTGACGGCAGGCGCTTCGGCGCCCGACGTGCTGGTGCAGGACGTGATCGCGCGGCTGCGCGAATTTGGCGCGCTCAGCATCCGCAAGATGGACGGGGTGGTGGAAAACGTGCGCTTCCCGCTGCCGCGTGGGCTGGGCGACCGCAGCATGGCCGAAGTGTCTTCTTCACGATCCTGAATGCCCGCCGCTCAACGTTTTATCACCTTGAAGACGGCGCCCCACACGGCGCCGTTTGTTCGTCAGAAGTACAGCCCCAAGGAGTCACCATGATCGACATCAACCTGCTGCGCCGCGACCTGGCAGCCGTGGTCGCGCAACTGCAGCGTCGCAAGGACCCGCAGCCTTTTCTTGACGTGCCGCGATACACGCAGCTGGAAGCCGAACGCAAGCAGATCCAGACCGTCACTGAACAGCTGCAGGCGCGCCGCAATTCCGTGAGCAAGCAGATCGGCCAGATGAAGGGTAAGGGCGAAGACACCAAGAGCCTGATGGCTGAAGTGAGCGGCATCGCCGAGCAGATGAAAGCCGGCAGCGACAGGCTGGAGCAGATCCAGGCTGAGCTGCAGGGCATGCTGATGAGCATTCCCAACCTGCCGCAGTCGACACAAGCCGGCGTGCCCGACGGCGCGGACGAGGCCTGCAACGTCGAAGTGCGCCGCTGGGGCACAGCGCGCGTTTTCGAATCGAAACCGAAGGACCACATCGAAGTGGGCGAGCCGCTCGGCATGGAGTTCGACACCGGTGCGCTGCTGGCCGGATCCCGCTTCACCTTCCTGCGCGGCCCCATGGCCCGGCTTCACCGGGCACTGGCGCAGATGATGCTGGACACGCACACGCAGGAACACGGCTACACCGAGTGCTACACGCCTTACATCGTCAACCGCGAAATCCTCGAAGGCACGGGGCAGCTGCCCAAGTTCAAGGAGGACATGTTCTGGGTGTTCCGGGGTGGCGCGGGCGAAGCTGGCGCGGGGGGTGGTGCCGAGCAGCAAGCCGAACAGTTCCTGATCGGCACCAGCGAGGTGACGCTGACCAACACCGTGCGTGAACGCATCCTGGACGCGAGCGCGCTGCCCATCAAGCTGACAGCGCACAGCCCGTGTTTTCGCAGCGAAGCCGGCAGCGCCGGCCGCGACACGCGGGGCATGATCCGCCAGCATCAGTTTGACAAGGTCGAGATGGTGCAGGTCGTGCACCCCGACCATAGCGACGCCACGCTGGAGCAGATGGTGGGCCACGCCGAAGCCATCCTGCAGAAGCTGGAGCTGCCCTACCGCGTGGTCACGCTCTGCACCGGCGACATGGGCTTTGCCGCCAGCAAGACCTACGACCTGGAGGTGTGGCTGCCGGCGCAGGGCACCTACCGCGAGATCAGTTCATGCAGCAACTGCGACGCCTTCCAGGCGCGGCGCATGCAGGCGCGGTTTCGCAACGGACTGGGCAAGACGGAGTTTGTGCACACGCTCAACGGGTCGGGCCTGGCCGTCGGTCGGGCGCTGGTGGCGGTGCTGGAAAATCACCAGCAGACCGATGGCAGCATCCACGTGCCAGTGGCGCTGCGGCCGTATCTGGGCGGGCAAGCGGTCATCAAGGGTTGAGCCCGCGCCAGGCACTAGAATGTGGGGCTTCGCTCACGCGAGACCACACGCAGCAGTACCCCGGAAAGGTGGCAGAGTGGTCGAATGCGCCGGACTCGAAATCCGGTGTACTGGTCTCCAGTACCGAGGGTTCGAATCCCTCCCTTTCCGCCACGTTGATCCGTGAAAACGTGGACTCTTCCGGGTCTCATTGATCCTTTGACCCGTCATCACAAAAATGCACCTTGTGAAGTTGCGATGGG
>JAYSYB010000592.1:0-2788 GCA_043716775.1 Rubrivivax sp. | reverse complement strand
TTGCTGATGAAAATCTGGTCGGCAAAGCCGATCTGGCGGCGCGCTTCCTGGCGCGCGTTCAGTTGGGCGTCGGCGTGTTTGGCGTCAACGAGCGTGAGCACGCTGTCCAGCAAGTAGCTTTCGGCGATTTCGTCGTCCATGAAGAAGGTTTGCGCCACCGGGCCGGGGTCGGCCAGACCCGTGGTTTCGATGACGACGCGGTCGAAGTGCAGTTCACCCTTGCGGCGCTTTTCCGCCAGGTCGGTCAGCGTGCTGCGAAGGTCTTCACGGATGGTGCAGCAGACGCAGCCGTTGTTCATCTGGATGATCTGCTCCTGCGTGTCGGCCACCAGGATTTCGTTGTCGATGTTCTCTTCACCAAACTCGTTTTCGATGACAGCGATCTTCTGGCCGTGCGCTTCAGACAGCACGCGCTTGAGCAGCGTGGTCTTGCCCGAGCCCAGGAAGCCGGTGAGGATGGTGGCGGGGATCAAACCTTGCGTCATGGCGGCGTGTTGGAGCTTCAGGGGTCAGTGATATCGGGGTCGGCGACTGTGTTGCAAGGGCTGCGGACTGTCAAGGCAACCGTTTACCGCGATAACTTCAAGCCAGCGGCCAGGCGCGCAGGCGCGGCAGCAGGGCGCGGTAGGGGGCCAGCAGCAGCGCGGCCATCAGGGCCTTGACAGCCAGGTCGCCGCTGGCCAGCAGCAGCCAGTCCATGTCCGACCCCGCAAAGGCGAGAAAAAAGAACACCGCCGTGTCGGCCACACTGGCCGCCAGCGACCCGATCAGCGGCGCCTTCCACCAGCTCTGCCGGCGCCAGCGGTTGAAGACGGTGATGTCCAGCAACTGCGAGACGATGAAAGCCGCGCCCGACGCCAGCGCGATGCGCCACGGCGCCAACAGCAGCGACACCGTCACGGCAATCGCAAAACCCACCCAGGCCACACGCCGCGCGGCGTCGGGGCCGAGTGCGCGGTTGCACAGGTCCGTCACCAAAAACACCAGCGGGTAAGTGAACGCGCCCCAGGTCAGCCAGTCGTTGATGGGGTGCTGCACGAGCACGTTGGACAAGATGATGACCAGCGCCATGACCGCGATAGGGGCTTGCAGCCCGGCAACGATTGGCAGTTTCATGGGTCGAAAGTTTGGATTCAGAGACGGGCCGGATTGTCGCTGCCGCACAGACTGGGCGTTTTGCCTCGGTTATTCTCGGCGCCCCGTCACTGCAGGCACAGCCCCCGTGTCCGACCCCGCTCCTCCCCGGTCCGCGCGTGAGCGCTCTGCGTCAAGTGCTGACACCCGCCTTGAAAAGCGCGCTGACCAACTTGCCAACAGCCGCGCTGACAAGCGAACGTTCTTCGAGCGCCTGGTCGAATTCATCTCCCCCGGCCCCGACAGCAAGGCCGAGCTGATCCGCACCCTGGCCGCAGCCGAAGACCGCGAGCTGATCGAACCCGAATCGCGCCTGATGCTGGAAGGCGTGCTGCGCATGGCCGACATGACAGCCGGCGACGTGATGGTGCCGGCCACGCGCATGGACCTGCTGGCCATCAGCGCCGGCTACGACGAAATCCTGGCCGCCGTCATCGACACCGCGCATTCGCGCTTCCCGGTCTATGAAGGCCAGCGCGACAACATCCTGGGCATCCTGATGGCCAAGGACCTTCTCAAGCTGCAGCGCGCGCCAGAACTGAACCTGCGCACGCTGTTGCGGCCGGCGGTGTTTGTGCCCGAAAGCAAGCGCCTGAACGAACTGCTGCGCGACTTCCGCAGCAATCGCAACCACCTGGCGATGGTGATCGACGAGTTCGGCAACACGGCCGGCCTGATCACGATCGAAGACGTGCTGGAAGAGATCGTCGGCGAGATCGAAGACGAATTCGACGAACAGGAGCAGGAAAACGGCATCTACACGCTGGCTGACGGCAGCCACCGCGTGGCCGGTGACGTGTCGATTGCGGCCGTCAATGAAGCCTTTGGCACGCGCCTGAGCGAAGCCGATTTCGAGACCATCGGCGGCCTTGTCGCGCAAGACCATGGCCGCGTGCCGCGCCGGGGCGAGGCGGTGGAAGTGGGCAGCTTGAGCTTCACGGTGATGATCACCCGCGGCGGCGCGGTGCGCTGGTTTCGCGTTTCACGCGTGCCGGTGCAGGCCAGCTCCGCCGACGGCGGCGACGTCGATTGAAGTCCGCGCCGCGCCAGTGGGGGCCGGCGTTGGAAGGGGGCTTCGCAGCAGCCCTGGGCGCGCTGCAGACGCTGGCCTTCGTGCATACGCACACAAGCACGCAGACTGCGATGCTGCCGCTCCTGCCCGTCCTCACGCTGGCCTGGCTAGTGTGGCGCCTGGATGGCGCCAGCCCACGCCGCGCCGCGTTGCTGGGCTGGTGTTACGGCACCGCTTGGCTGTGTGCCGGCGTGTGGTGGCTCTTCATCAGCATGCACCGATACGGCGGTCTGCCGGCGCCGCTGGCGGCGGCTGCGGTGTTTGCGCTGGCCGCGGCGCTGTCGCTGTACCTGGCGGCTGCCACTGCGGCCTACGCACGATGGCGGCGTGGCACAGCCCTGGACGCGGCGCTCTTCGCCGCGTTGTGGATGCTGGCGGAACTGGCGCGCGCCGTCATCTTCACCGGCTTCCCGTGGGTGGCTGCGGGTTATTCGCAGATCGATTCGCCGCTGGCTGCGCTGGCGCCGTGGCTGGGGGTGTACGGCATGGGCGCGGTGATGGCGGCGCTGGCGGTGGGCACTGTCCAGCTGTTGCGGTCGCGCGGCCGGCAGTGGGGCGCTGCAGCGGTGCCGGCCGCGCTGG
>JAYSYB010000591.1:0-2798 GCA_043716775.1 Rubrivivax sp. | reverse complement strand
GGCCGAGCAGCGCAGATGGAGGCGGTGTCAAGGGCGGCAGTTGTTTGAGCCGAAGGCGAGTTCTGACGCCCCCCGCCGGAATCGAGCAGCGCAGGTTGTCCGCAGCGAAGCGAAGGGACCCAGACCATCGGGTCGCCTTTCTTTTCCTTAGGTTTCTTTGGCGAAGCAAAGAAAAGTAAGTCGCCCGCCGGGGCGAGACCCGGCTAGCCCGAAGACCCGCAGAAGCACAAGCTAGCGCAGGCTTCGACTCTTCTACAGGCGCAGGAAAAACCTCGCCCGACAAATACCTAACGTTGTTCCTGCACAGCCCACTGAATCAAAGCATCCAGCGCAGGCCGCGCTGCCCCCGCGTTCGGGTGGTTGACCATGCCCACCACGATGTAACGCGCGCCGCTGTTGCCGTTGACATAACCGGCAACCGCCGTCACGTCGCGCAGCGAGCCGGTTTTGATGAAAGCCTGCCCGGTGACGGCCTTGGCGCGTTCGCGCATGGTGGCGTCCACACCGGCAATCGGCAGCGATTCCAGCAGGTCTTGCGCAACGCGGCTTTGGGCGGCGCTCTGCAGCATGGCGGCCAGGCTCGCGGCGCTGACACGTTCGACGCGGCTCAGGCCGGAGCCGTTGTCCATCACTGGCGGGGGCTGTTGCGGCAGTATTTTTCTCCACCAGGCGGCCAGTGCGGCGCGGCCGGTGTCGGGTGTGCCCTGGGCGTGGTCGCCGCCTTGCGCCTGGCGCCCCAGCGTCAGGAACAGGTGCTGGGCCATGATGTTGTTGGAGAACTTGTTGACGTCGCGCACGATGTCGCGCAGCGGCAGCGAGGGCGCGTCCAGGCGCAGCGGCGCCTTCTCGCCCGACAAGGTGCCGCGCGCACGCAGCACGGCCAGCTCGGCCGTGGTGGCGTCTCGCACGCTGCCGGTCAGCAGGCCGCCCAGCGCACGCCAGGAGCCCTCGAGTGCGCGCGCCGCAAAACTGCCGGGATCGGCATAGGCGGTGGGCCAGACGCGTTCACCGCAGGCCACTGAATAACTGCCGGCAAACTGGATGCGCTCCGGGCTGTCCACGCTGGCGCGCAGCTCGCTGCGCCAGTCGCCACAGCGCGAGACACGTGCCAGCGGCACGCTGTCATCGACCGTCAGGCCGGCCATGGGCGGCTCGCTGCGCACCAGCGCGCGGCCGTTGGCGGGGTCGGGCGTGAAACGCAGCACCAGTGACTTGAAGTTGATCAGCAGCGCGTCGGGCCGGGCGTTGTAGGGCCGCAGCGGCTCGCCGTCAAACTCGCCGGCATCCAGCGCCGGCACCTGAAAAGCGCTGCGGTCCAGCACGATGTCGCCGCGTATCACCCGCACGCCGCTGGCCTGCACCTGCGTCAGCAAGGCCTGCAGGCGCTCGACCACCATTTTGGGATCACCCCCGCCGCGCACCAGCAGGTTGCCGTGCAAGATGCCGTCCGAGACCGGGCCGTCCATCAGCACCCGCGTGTTCCAGGTGAAGGCGGGGCCCAGCACATCGAGTGCGGCGTATGTTGTCACCAGTTTCATGACCGAAGCCGGGTTCATGGGCAGGCTGCCCTGGTGGTTCAGGCGCGGCGGCTGCAGGCCGGTGGCGTCCACCACCAGCAGCGAAACCGCATCGGTGGGAACCTGCGCGCGTTGCAGCGCCTTGGCAACCGTTGCGGGCAAGGCCGGTTTTGCAGCTTTGGTGGCTTTCGGGGTTTTGGCGCCTGGCGCGGCGGCTTGCGCCAGTGCCCACGTCGGGGCCAGTGCCAGCAGCAGCACGCCGGTCAGACGGCACACAAGGGGAAGGAGGGGCATGGTGCATTATCCGTGTTGCCCCTGCGCGAGCCGGGCCGCTGGCTTGCCCGGATAATCCCCCCATGCGTTTTTCTCCCAAGACGGTGGGTGTGCTTGCCGCCATCGTGACCGTCACCATCTGGACTTCCTTCATCGTGATTGCGCGCGCCACCGCGCACCGCGGCCTCACGCCGCTGGACATCTGCCTGCTGCGCTTTACCGGCGCGGCGTTGGTGCTGTTGCCCTGGGGGGCGTGGCTGGTCTGGCGCCGTGCGAAGGCAAGTGTGGGCGGCGTGTTGCCGCCGAGCTGGCTGGGCCTGTCGCCGCTGGGTTTCAAGCTCACCGCGCTGATCGGGCTGGTCGGCGGTGTCGGTTATGCCTGCCTGGCCTACAGCGGCTTTTATTTCGCACCGGCCGCGCACGCTTCGG
This sequence comes from Rubrivivax sp., assembly GCA_043716775.1. Lineage (GTDB taxonomy): Bacteria > Pseudomonadota > Gammaproteobacteria > Burkholderiales > Burkholderiaceae_C > Rubrivivax. The sequence goes on along the minus strand of JAYSYB010000591.1, from coordinate 579 downwards.
TGCTGCTGCCCGGTACGCTGCCGCTGAGCACCACGTTGATGGCGGTGCTGATTCTCGGTGACCGCGTGACGCCGATACGCGCCGTCGGCCTGGGCCTGATTTTTCTGGGCGATGTCATGGTGGGCGGCGCCAGCCTGCTGCGCGCCTGGCTGGAACCGGGCAGTGAGGTCTGGAAGGGCGACCTGCTGTTTCTTGGCGCCTCCACCTGCTGGGCCGTGTATTCGGTGCTGGTGCGCAAACATGCCCTGCAAGCGGTGCAGGCCACCATCGCCATCAGCGTGTTTGCCTTTGTGACTTATGTGCCGGTGTATGCGCTGCTGACGCTGTCGGGCGCCATTGCCAGCCGCCTGGCCAGCGCGCCCTGGGGCGAGATTGTTTTTCAGATGGTGTTCCAGGGTGTGGGCTCGGTCGTGATATCCGGCATCACCTTCACCAAAATGGTCCAGTACTTTGGCCCGGTGCGCTCGACCATGATCACCGCTGTGGTGCCCGGCCTGTCGGCCGTGGGCGCGGTGCTGGTTCTGGGCGAGCCGCTGTACTGGAACCTGGTAGCCGGGCTGGCGCTGGTCACCGCGGGCA
>JAYSYB010000060.1:0-2410 GCA_043716775.1 Rubrivivax sp. | reverse complement strand
GTTCGGCAACCATCTGGCCAGGACTTCATGCACGGGCAGCTCGACGCCCGGTTCCCCCTGGGCCTGCGGCGTTTCGCCCAGCAGTTGCGATTCGCACCACTCGAGCCCGCGGTCGAGGTCGGCAAACATCCGGCAACACTCGCCCTCGCGCAGGCTGGCCAGCGCGAGCTGGCCTGTCACCGCCGCCGACGCGCCGGTGACCACCAGCGTGATCTCGCGCGGCTGCATCAACTGGCGCAGCTTGTTGAACGTCAGCGTGACGGTCGTGTCCACACCCGTCACACGCTGGAAGTCGAGCAGCACGTAGCGCAGGGTCGGCAAGGCGGGGTCGTCCAACCGGCCTCGCACCTGCGTCAGCAGGCGACTGGCGGTGCCGAAAAACAGGTAGCCCTGCAGTTGCAGCACGCAGGTCGCGTCCCCTTGCTGGCGCAGCGCTTCGCGCTGAGCGGGCGTGCGCATGACGCGGCTGTGAAAATTCGCGCCGGACAGCATGAGCCGCAACACGTCGACCCGGCTGTAGTACACGACGAACAGGATCGCCGCCAACGCCAACCCTGCGGCGACCGCTTCAAGAAAGCCCAGCAGCGCCGTGCACAACAGGATCACGATGACCACGGCGTAGTCGCCCTTGGGCAGCGTGAACCAGGCCTTCCACACCCAATCCACCAGGAACGACAGGCCCAGGAACAGCAACAGCCCACCCAGCACCAGCTTCGGGAACAGCGACATCAAGGCGCCGCCGTAGAACAGCGCCACGCCGCAGACCAGCACCGCCACCAGACCCGTCAGGCGGCTGGCTGCGCCGACGCGGTGGCTCATGGTCGACATGCCCAGTTCCTGGTAGCCGGTCGGGCCTCCGGCCGCGCCTGCAAACAGGTTGGCCAGACCAGCAGCCTTCAGCTCGCGATTCAGGTCGACGTCGCGCCGCACCGCGATTTCCAGCGCGCTGACGTTGAGCAGCAGCGCCACGGCGCTGAGCACCGGAATGGTGGCCATGCTGACGGCTTGGCCAGCGATGGTGCGCCAGTGCACCCGGTCCAGATCGTCCCACGACCACTGACGCCACAGGCCGCCCTCTCCGAATGAGCCGAGCAGCCAGCCTTGGGCCGACAGGTCGGCCATCGACCGTCCGGCAGCGAACATCACGACATGAAACAGCGCGGTGCCCGCCAGCACCATGCCCGGGATCAGCAGCGCATGCGAGGTCCGCTCGTGGGCCCACAGCAGCGCGACAGCGAACAAGACACCGGGCAGCCACTGCTGCAGTACGCCGGCCTGCAGCAGCGGCAGGCCCAACGGCTGATCGGTCATCATGCCGATGGCGCCGGCGGTCATCAGCCAACCGGTGCCGGCAAGGATGCCGCCGACCACCGGGTACGGCATGAAGCGCACCAGCCGCCCCATGCGGAAGTGCCCCAAAGCAAAGAGGAAGGCGCCGGTGGCGAGCGTGGTGATGCCGATCGCGGCCACCACCGTGACGAAAACATCCTGCGGCGGCGCACGGCCCGACAACTGGCTTGCCATCGAAGCTGCGGCCACCGCCATGATGGCGACCGGCAGATCCTGGGTGCCGCCCGTCGTGCCCGGCACCGAAGCCAGCAACGTGATGAAAGTGATGTTGATCAGCGAGGCCAGCAACACCAGACCGATGCCGTAGCCGACAAAGGCGGACAGATCGCCCGAAAAGACCAACGCTGCGAACGAGACGGCCACCGTGATCTCAAGCAAGCCCGCCACCAGCCCGGCCGTCAGCACGGGCAGCAGGCGACTCGTGGGGCCGGCAGCGGCCGGCCGGGCCAGGGTGCGATCAGGGGATGTCATCGAGCTCTCTCGGATGGGCTCGACCGGACCAGCGTCACCCGTGGCCTGCTGCAGGACTGCTGGCCCCACCGGTTCCGTTCCGGGCGGGCAAAAGGCCAGGCGCAAAGGACAATGGGTTCAACTGCACGCGGTTCGCGACGCCAGCAAGGCCCCTGCCCCGGTTCATGACCGCATGAGCGGGACAACACGGCTGGCAGTGCAGCGCGGGCGCCCGCGCCCACCATCGCCGCTGAAGCCGGCGGTGTGGGCGGTGGGCGCCGTGGGGCCACGCTGTTGCGCGAGTGACCGCCCAGCAACGCCCGCCGCCGCCAGCCCTCAGCCCGAGCCACGGGCCACCTCGTTCCCCGCAACATGCCTGGCCCAAGCCGCCACGATCTCGCGGTGGTGGGGAATGTTGTGCAGGAAGCCCTGGCGCAAGGTGGCGTCGGGGCTGTGGCGGGTGATGGCATCGGCCTGGGCCATCAGCGCGGTGTGGGCGCGGCTGAGCCAGTCGGCGGCGCGCGGGTCGCCGGCGCGGGCCAGGGCCTGGTGGACCGTGAGCTCGATCAGGCGGGGGTACTCGGTGCCGTCCAGCGTGCCGCCGGAGGCC
>JAYSYB010000590.1:0-2806 GCA_043716775.1 Rubrivivax sp. | reverse complement strand
ACCGGACGGGTACGCCGGTCGAATTCGCCGCGTTCGAACTGACACGGCTGCGCCGTGCAGATCAACTTGGCGGGGCGCTGGTGTGCGGCGTTTACTTTTGAGGTTGTGCATGACTGAGACGCGACTGCCATTGCCGCCGTTCACGGCGGAGGCTGCCTTGAAGAAAGTGCGGGGCGCGGAGGATGCCTGGAACACGCGCGACCCCGAGGTCTGTGCGCGGGTCTATACCGAGGACACACGCTGGCGCAACCGAGCCGAATTTCCGGTGGGGCGTGAGGCGGTCAAGGCCTTCCTGCAGCGCAAGTGGGCGCGCGAATTGAACTACCGGTTGATCAAGGAACTGTGGGGCTTCACCGGCCACCGCATTACGGTGCGTTTTGCCTACGAATGCCACGACGCGTCGGGCCACTGGTTTCGCAGCTACGGCAACGAGAACTGGGAATTCAACGATGCCGGCTTCATGACGCGGCGTTTTGCCAGCATCAACAACCTGGCGATTTCGGCAGCCGACCGGCTGTTCCACTGGCCGCTCGGCCGGCGGCCCGATGACCACGCGGGGCTCAGCGCGCTGGGTCTTTGACCGGCAGCCAGCGCAGCAATTGTTCAGCCACTGCCGCACGGTGCAGCAGCCCCATGTGGTTCATGCCGTGCAACACCGCCTGGTGTTCAGGTGCAAAGGCCAGTGTGCGCGCCGGCCGCGTGTGGTGACCCAGTGCGCTGGCCACCGGCACCAGGCCGTCGCCCAGCACCCGGCCCTTGAGCGCGCCCGCTGTGTCACCCACCTGGGCAGCCATGGCATAACTTTTTATATGTGCTGGCAACGGCACGCTGGCCGGCGGCAGCAGGCGCCCGTTGGCGGCATGCCGGGCAGGCAGCAGATTGCCGTGGCGCAAGTCCATGATGCCGGCGCTGCGCACCGTGGCCAGGCGCGCCAGCGGTGCGGCGTAAGGCGCAGCACCCAGCAAGATGCTGACGCCGTGGCCGGCGCGCTCCAGCGGCGCACCGTGGTGCGGCGTGCCCAGGCACACGAGCTCGCTCACGCGTTCTGGCCACGTCTGCCCCGCCTGCGCGCCTTGGTGCAGCGCGCTGCGCAGCACCAGGCCGCCCATGCTGTGGCCCAGCAGCAGCACCCGCTGCAACGGCACGGGCCACGCGGCCAGCAGTTGTTCAAGCAGGCCCGCCAGCTCGGCGCCGTTGATGTGCACGGCACGGCCGCTGTTGTAGCGCAGGTACACCGGCGTGAAGCCGCGTTCACGCGCCAACATCGCACCGTGGTCATATTCGTGTTCGGGACTTTGACGTTGCCACTGCAGGTCGTTCATGCACAGGCCGTGCACCAGCAGCGCGAGCCGGCCCGTGGCGTCCGGCAAGGCCGCTTGCAGCGACGCGGCATCCAGCGCCAGCGTCCGTGTCAGTTCACGGCCTGCGTGGCGAAGAGTCATCGGCGTGGCCAGCGGGTTGGCGCTGGCTTCCAGGTGGTCGCCGAAGACGCCATTCAGCGCCGCCAGCACCGCTTCGCGTTCACGCGACACGGGCTCGCCAGATGTCTGCAACATCGGCGTTAGCAGCCCGACCGCCTTGAGCAGCCCGTCCAGGCTGCCGCCGACGATGCGCGTCACGCCACGAATGCTTTTGTAAACCAGGCCCGTGATGCCCAGGATGCCCGTCATGCGGCCGTCCTGCGCCGTGCCGGGCAGCGTGGCAATGCGTTCGTGCATGGCCTCCACCAGGTCCGCCAGGCCCAGGGTGGCGTCGGCTGCAAGGCGGGTGGCACCGCGCAGGTCAGAGAGGTTGCGCTGGGTCATGGTGGGCATCACGGCATGCAGACGCGAAAGCAGTCGGGTAGGCATGCAGGCCAGTGTAGGCGCGGGTAAGCCCGCTCGGCGAGGCAAGGTCGGCCCACAGGGCTCGGTTACATTGCCCGACGCCATGCAACCGCACCTTCAAGACGGCCTTCTGGACCACCACCTTCGCGCTTTTCTGGGCCCGGTGGACGACGCCGCTCTGAGCAGCCTGCGTGAACAGCTGGAATGGGTTGAAGTGGCCGCTGGCCAGACCCTGATGGCGCAGGGTGAACCTGGCGACGCGATGTACCTGTCCATCAGCGGCCGCCTGCGCGCCTACGTGCGCGACGACGACGGCGTCGAACACAGGGTGCGCGAGATGGCGCGCGGCCAGATCATCGGCGAGATGAGCCTGTACACCGACGAGCCGCGTTCGGCCACCGTGGTGGCGATCCGAGACTCGGTGCTGGTGCGGCTGGACAAGCCGCAGTTCCAGCACCTGCTGCAAAGCAGCGCGCAGGTCTCGATCGCACTCACGCGACAGCTCATCCAGCGCTTGCAGGCGGTGCAGACACGCTCGGAGCTGGCGCGGCCGGTGACGATCAGCCTCATGCCCATCACGGCCGGCGTTGACCTGCATGGCTTGGCCAACAACCTGGTGGCGCAGTTGCAGCGCCTGGTGCCCAGCGGCGGCGTGTGCGTGGTGGACGCTGGGCGCATCGATCGGGATCTGGGCAGCGCCGGCCTGGCACGCAGTGAGTTCGCCGACGCCGCGCAGGCCGCCGACACCAACCGCCGCATCGCGCTCTATCTCGACCAGATCGAGGCCACGCATGAATACGTGCTGCTGCTGGCCGACGACACACCCACACCCTGGACACGCCGCTGCAGCCGCCGCAGTGACGAGATGCTGCTGCTGGCCGATGCCACGCAGCCCGCCGTGCTGCACGCCACCGAGACACAGTTTCTGATGCAGCGCGGCGGCCGCGCCGAAGCCGCCGAAATCCTGGTGCTGCTGCACC